>NZ_UQXD01000016.1 GCF_900544955.1 uncultured Oscillibacter sp. | reverse complement strand
CCGGCGTGCTGAAATCCGCCGCGGAGGCCTTCGCCCCCCTCTTCGGCGGGGCGGTGGCCCAGACGGAGATCATCGACAAGATCGGCCGTCCCATCGGCGCCGGCGACACGAGCAACGGCATCACCATCACCGCCGACGCCATCATCGGCGACCCCTACAACGCCTGCATCATCTACACCATCAGCCGGGACGACGGCGCCCCCCTCCTGCCGGAGGGCCTGGAGGCCCGCTCCCTGCTGGCGGGCGGCACCGGCGGCGCGGACATCTCCATTCCGGGCGGGTCCCATGGCAGCGCCTGGTTTGTGGATGAGGACCCCGCCGACAATGCCATCCAGATGGTCCAAACCATCAGCGCCGACCGCTCCCTCATGGGCACCACCGCCACGGCGGAGTTCAACGGCCTCTTCCGCTGGGACGAGACGGCCGGGACCAGCGTCCCGGTGGTGGACGGCCACTGGAAGTTCCGCTTTGACGTGGATTACGGAGACGCCTCCGTGGCCCTGGGCGGCGGCGAGACCTTCCGCCAGGACGGCATCACCTTCACCGTGGACGCCGTCACCGTCTCTCCCGTGGCGGTGACCGTGGACTACACCGCGGACAGCGCGGTGGTCTGGAGCAACGCCGGGAGCGGGCGCCAGAGCGAAGAGGACAGCCGCCAGATGGCCCGGTACCTGGAGAACGTGGAAATCCTGCTGACCCGGACCGACGGCACGGTCATCAACCTCAGCGGCGCCGGCGGCAGCCTGAAGCCCCGGGACGGAACCACCGTCTGCTCCAAGAGCTGCGTGCTGGAGGAGCTTCTCCCCCTGGAGGAACTGGAGAGCATCTCCGTGGGCGGCGTGGTCTACCCCCTCTCCGGAACTTGATTCCGGCGGTTCCTTCCATGAAACGCGTCCCCCGCCGTTCGGCGGGGGACGCTTCCGCTTGTCCAAACGTCTGTTTCGCTTTCGGAGCGGCAGACGGAGATAGCACGCTGTTCTGCCGCGGCATGTCCGCGGCGGAACAGCCCTCCCAGGCCGCACACGTGCAAGCGGTGCGGCTTCGATCCCCCGCACGTGCGCGCCGTGGGCCGCAGCTTCCCGAAAAAGTTCAACACGTCCCCCGCCGAACGGCGGGGGACGTGTTTTTTCTGCTTCCGCGCTTCGGGGCGGGCGGCTCACTCCCCCAGGGACTTCCAGGCGGTCTCCAGGGCGATCTCCATCATCTCGTGGAAGGAGTCCTGCCGCTCCTGGGCGGAGAGGGACTCCCCGGTGAAGATGTGGTCGGAGACGGTGAGGATGGAGAGGGCCTGCTTCCCCAGGCGCTGGGCGGTCCAGTACAGCCCCGCCGTCTCCATCTCCAGGGCCAGGATGCCGAACTTCCGGTAGGCCTCCCCGGCCTCGGGGTTGTCGTTGTAAAACTGGTCGGCGGTGAACACCTGGCCCACATCCGCCCGGACCCCCAGCCGCTCCGCCGCCTCCACGGCGGTGCGCAGCAGCGGCCAGGAGGCGGTGGCGCACAGCTGGCCGGGGAAGCGGTACTGGTCGGCGAAGCGGGAGTTGGTGGAGGCGCCCATGGCGATCACCACGTCCCGAACCTTCACGCCGTCCCCCACGCCGCCGGCGGAGCCGATGCGCAGGATGGACTCCACGCCGTAAAACTGGTACAGCTCATAGGTGTACAGGCCGATGGAGGGCACGCCCATGCCGTGGCCCATGACGGAGAGACGGCGGCCCTTGTAGGTGCCGGTATAGCCCAGCATGTTGCGCACGGTATTGAAGCAGACGGGCTGCTCCAGATAGTGTTCCGCCACATATTGGGCCCGCAGGGGATCGCCGGGCATCAGCACCGCCTTGGCCACCAGGGCCTCGTCCGCCGCGATGCAGGCGGAGGGGGACTCTTTCACTGCCATATGAATTCCTCCTTGTAGAATTCTCGTCAAAAATTACCCTTTGTTGTCGAACAGCGCCGCCAAGCTCCTGGTATAGGGTGGGCGGCAGATGCCCTTTTCCGTGACGATCCCGGCGATGAGGCTGTGGTCCGTCACGTCGAAGGCCGGGTTGTAGCAGGGCACGCCGGGGAGGGCCATGGGGGTCTCATACCACAGCGAGCGGATCTCCTCCGGGTCCCGCAGCTCGATGGGGATGTGGTCCCCGTCGGGGCAGGCCATGTCGATGGTGGAGGTGGGGCCCAGCACATAGAAGGGAATGCCGTAGTGCTTGGCCAGAATGGTCACGCCGGAGGTGCCGATTTTGTTGGCGGTGTCGCCGTTGGCCGCCACCCGGTCGCAGCCCACAAAACAGGCCTGAACCCAGCCGTTTTTCATCACCATGGAGGCCATGTTGTCGCAGATGAGGGTCACATCCACCCCTGCCCGGTGGAGCTCGTAGCTGGTGAGCCGGGCGCCCTGGAGCAGGGGGCGGGTCTCGTCGGCAAACACCCGGAGGGGGATGCCCCGCTCCGCCGCCAGCAGGAAGGGCCCCTGGGCGGTGCCGTACCGGGAGGTGGCCAGCGGCCCGGCGTTGCAGTGGGTCAGCACCCCGTCCCCCGGCTTCAGGAGGCTCAAGCCGTATTCGGAAATGGCGGTACACTTGGCAATGTCGTCCTGGTGGATGTCCACCGCCCGGCGGTACAGCGCATCCAGCACCGCCTCCCGGCCCCCGGCCCGGCACGCCTCCGCCGCGGCCAGCATCTGCTCCACCGCCCAGCCCAGGTTCACCGCCGTGGGGCGGGCGGCCTTCAGCCGGGTGCCGCAGGTCTGGAGCGTCTCAAAAAAGTCCGTCTCTGGCAGGGTCCGGGCCAGGGCGTACATGCAGTAGGCGGCGCAGATGCCGATGGCCGGCGCCCCCCGGACCCGGAGCTTTTGAATGGCCTCCACCATCTCCTCCGCCGTCTCCAGGCGGATCTCCCGCTCCTCCCCGGGCAGCAGGGTCTGGTCAATGATATACAGGGCCTCCGCCGCCTTGTCGTAGCGGATGTTCTGGACGTGGGTCACGTCATGGATGGCGTCCTTCATACTCTCCCGCCCCTCACGCCCGGACGATGTAGCCCTCTTTCCGGGGCTTGGGGGCGGGGGCCGGTTCGGCGGCATAGCCCAGGAGGCAGTTGCCCACCCCCCGCAGCGTCTCCGGCAGCCCCCACTTTTGCAGCAGGGCCTTGCCCTCCGGCAGCTCAAACAGCTCCGTGGCCCGGTTGACCCAGCAGGAGGCCACGCCCAGGGAGGCGGCGGCGTTCATCAGGTTCCCCAGGACCAGGGAGCCGTCCTTGAGCCAGTTGGGCTGCTCGCCGTCCGCCAGGACCACCACCACGGTGGGCGCGCCGTAGAAGGGGTCCGTGCCGGGACAGCCCTTGATTTCCGCGTTCAGCCGGGACATGAGGGCGATGGTCTCCCGGTCCTGCACCGCCACCATCACGGCGGACTGGCGGCCCATGGCGCTGGGGGCCCAGGTCCCCGCCTCCAAAATGGCGTTCAGCGCGGTCTCCTCCACCTGCTCCGCCCGGTAGCCGCGGATGCTGCGGCGCTCTCTCAAAACACGCAGGGTCTCATTCATAAAACCGACTTCCTTTCTGCTGATTATCTGCTGCCTTCATCATAGCACATTCCCCGGCCCGGTCCAACCACTTATTTGCGCCCCCCGCTTTTCCGGCGGGCGCAAAACTCCCTCTCCGGCGCTCATATCCCGTCCCGGCGCCGCATAGGATAAACCAACAAGAGGCGGGGAGTGTTGTTTGTTGAAAGGAAATATGGAGGAGCGGGCGGAGCGCCTGGCTCTTTACATCATAGAGAACCGGGCCACGGTCCGCGCCGCTGCACAGAAATTCGGCATCAGCAAATCGACGGTACATATGGATGTGACAAAAGGGAACGGCCGCCGCCCCCATCACGCTTCCCCCCGAAGAGGGCGCCCGCCGGCCGGCGGACGCCCTCTTCCGCCGCTCCGCTCCGGGGACGCGGCGGCCCGTCCCGGGAGCGGAATTTTGCCGTCCGCCGTTCTAATCCGCACCGGCGCACATAGCATATAGCATCCCGAAGCAAAAGGAGTTGGACAAGCCGTGACGATTCGTATCCATCCCCCCCAGCCCCCGGAGGCGTATGCCGAGGCGCTGCTGGCCCTGCTGGTGGAGGCCGCGCTGCCGCAGTTGCAGCAGGAGGCCCTCCAGGCCCGGCGGCGCCCCTCCGGCCAGCCCGGGGCCTGACCTGACGCACTGCAGATTGGACGGAAAGGGGGTATTCACCATCAACATTGCAGCCTACTGCCGCGTCTCCACGGACAAGGAGGACCAGCTCAACAGCCTGGAGACCCAGAAGGCCTTCTTCATCGGCTATGCGGAGAAGTCCGGCCACCAGCTGGTCCGCCTCTATGCCGACGAGGGCCTCTCCGGCACCAAAGTCAAGCACCGCAGGCAGTTCCAGCAGATGCTCTCCGACGCGGAGCAGGGCCTTTTCGACATGCTGGTGGTGAAGGACATCTCCCGCCTGGCGAGAAACACGGTGGACCTTCTGCAAAGTGTTCGCCGCCTGAAGACCCTGGGCATCCAGACCCTGTTCCTCACCGCCAATATGACCTCCCTGGGGGACAGCGAGTTTATCCTGACGGTGTTCGGCGCCCTGGCTCAGGAGGAGTCCGCCAACATGTCCAAGCGCATCAAATTCGGCAAGCGCATGAACGCGGAGCGGGGCCGGGTGCCCAACCTGGTCTACGGGTACGACAAAACGGCGGGGGACATCTTCCACCTGACCATCAACCCTGCGGAGGCCCGGACCGTCCGCCAAATCTACCACTGGTACATCCACGACGGCTGGGGCGGCAGCCGGATCGCCTCCATGCTCAACCAGCAGGGGCTCCGGACCAAGCGAAACTGCGCCTGGAACCAGACCGCCGTCTGCCGCATTCTGACCAATCCGCTGTACACGGGAACCGTCGTCAACGGCAAGGAGGAGATCTGCGACTTCCTCACCAGCGCCCGCCGGGAGATCGACGCGGAGCACTGGCTGGTCACGGAGCGGCCGGATTTGCAGATCGTTTCAAGCGAGGAGTTCCAGCAGGCCGGAGAGATCATGGCCGCCCGGGAGCGGATGTTTCACCAGGAGCGGACGCGCCACAGCGGCAAGTACCTGTTCTCCACGCTGATCCGGTGCAAGGCGTGCGGCTGGTCCTTTCGCCGCATCAGCCGCACCTACCGCAGCACCTACGTCCGCTGGGTTTGCAGCCGCCGGAACGGCCAGGGGAGCGGCCAGTGCGAAAACGCCGCCTCCGTCCGGGAGGACATGCTCATTGCGCAGCTGGACGCCTATTTCCAATCGCTGCTGCAAAACCGCCGGCAGATCGCCCAGGCCGTCCGCCGGGCGCTGAAGCGGGCCGGGCCGGAGGGCGGCGACGCCCAGGCGCGGCGCCGGGAGCTGCAAACCCGCCTGAACCAATTGGAGCGGAGCCGCCAAAAGCATCTGGACCTCTACACCGACGACCTGATCACCCGGCAGGAGCTGGAGCGCAGGCTCACCCAGACCCGCGCCGAGGTGGGCCAGCTGGAGGAGCAGCTCCGCCGCCTGGCGGAAACCGCCGGAGGCGCCGCAGCCGCCGACGAGCTGACGGACCGCCTCTTTCAGAACTTGGGCGGCTATCTCACCGTACAGAACCTGAACAACGCGCAACTCAAGCAGCTGATTGAGAAGATCGAGGTGGACGGGGAGGAGACCGTGGACGTCTATCTCCGTCTCTCCCCCCAGCCCTCCGGCGCCACCGGGGCGGGCCTCTAAGCCGTCCGCAAAACCGGCGGCGTTCCGGCCGCCCCGGGCCCGGACTACGGACAAGCCCCGCCGGGGACCGCGCACGCGGTCCCCGGCGGGGCTCTCTCTTTTTTTCCAGGCGCCCTCCCGGCCCTGGCCGCGGTGCCCGCCTCCCCTGGGGGAACGGGTCCCTGCCGCGCCAATCCGGCCCGGGAGAAACGCCGGGCCCGCCCGGCCCTATTCCCGGTCCACCAGCACCACCGGGCGCACCGGAGAGGCCGAGCCGTCCCGGATCAACAGCGGCAGCACCACGAAATACCCGCGCCGGTTGTGGAGCCGGCCCAGGTTGCGCAGATTCTCCACCACCGGAATCCGGTTGGCCAGCAGCGCGTTGTGGGCGGGGTCCGTGCCCGCCCCGTCCCGGTCCACGGACAGGGTGTCCACCCCTACCATCCGCACCTTTTTCTCCACCAGATAGGCGGCGGCACCGGCGCCCACGCCGGGGTAGTCGTGGCAGAACTTCTGGTCGTCGGGCCGCAGGGCCCAGTACTGCATCCAGCCGAAGTCCACCAGCACGCCGTCCCCCTCCCGAATCGGGCCGTGGACGGCCTCCCACGCCAGCAGATGCTCCTTTTCCAGGGTCTCATGGGCCTGCAAAAAGGTGGCATCCACCGTGACGCAGGGGCCCCACAGCTTCTCCAGGGGCACGCCGTCGATCATCTCAAATCCGGGCCGGTCCACATAGTGGCCGAAGGAATCCACATGGGTGCCGTTGTGCTCGTTCAAAATCAGCTGGAAGTCGTTGCAGCTGTCCCCCAGCGCAAAGCCGTGCCAGCGGACCTTGTAAAACTTCGAGTGGCTGGGATGCGCCGGCATCCCCTCCTCCAGATACTGGCCCAGCTCCACGATCTCCATGTCCCGCAGGGCCTCTTGCAGCGCGTTCAAACTCATGGCCTCATACTCCTTTCGTCAAATGGTACCGCTTGTTTCTCCGCTCCCCAAAACCATAGCAGCCTGCGGCGGCCATACCGGCGGCGCAGACACACGCGAGCAGGAAATAGGCATCCTTCATGGAGGTCCGCTCCGCCGCCTGACCGCACAGCACGGGGAGCACCGTCATCCCCAGCGCGTAGACCGCCTGATAGCACCCCATGGCCGTGGACTTCTTCTCCGGCGGAATTTGCTGCATGGCCCCGGCGGTCAAATAGGTGTACTGGATGCCGGAGGCCAGCCCGGGAATCACTTGCAGCGCGCAGATGCCCGCCACGGAGCCGATGCGGGGGACCAGCAGGCAGTAGGCCGCCATTGCCCCGAAAATCACCGGCACCCAGAACCGGGCCCCCAGCCTGGCGCAGAGCCGGGAGGCCGCAAATTTTGCCGAGGACACCGCCACCAGCATGTACACGATGGAGGACGCCCCCACCATCGCCGTGGACGCCCCCAGGTCCCGGACGATCTGGGTGGTAAACGACATGGTGGTGGACAGCTGCACCCCCTGCTGGATCAGGGCCAGGCAGGAGAAGAGCAGCAGCCTTTTGTTTTTGCACACGCCCAGCAGTGCGCCGGGCCGCAGCGCCCGGGGCGCCGCCGGGGCCTCCTCCAGCCGCAGGGCCGACAGCATGCCCAGGACGCCCGCCGCCACGCTGAAGGCGCAGACCGCCCGCATTCCCAGCCGGTCGTAGCACAGCGTGCTGGCCCCAAAGCCCAGCAGAATCCCCAGGTTGTTGCACAGGATCAGATCGCTGGTCGCCGCTTGCTGCTCCTCCCCGGCGTAGTAGCTCATATAGAGCACCATGAAGGAGATCCACATAGCGCTGGCCAGGCCGGACAGCAGGTTGGCGAGGAAGTACCCCCCGCCGCTGTCCAGCGCCAGCCGCACCAGAGAGGCGGCGCCGGAGGCGAGGCAGCCCGCCACGATCTGCCGCTTATGGGTGCCGCCCGTGTCCGCCAGAACGCCCACAGGCAGCCGCAGCAGCATCTGGGAGACGCCGTACGCACCGACGACGGCGCCCACCGCCCGGCTGGTGACGCCCATGGCGATCAGGTACGGCGTCTGGAAGGGGATGTAGACATACTGCGCAAACCAGAAGCACACCGCCGCCAGCAGCAGCGCGGTCTTGTTGTCTCGTGTCCCCCTCATCGCTCCGTCCCTCCGTCCGGTCCCCTCAGTGCCGGTCGCTTTCGCATACCGTGCTCTCGCCGGGCTTCAGCACCCGCAGGGTGCAGTCCGGGGCATGTTCCGCGAGAAGCCGCGCAAACTCGTCCATATTCTGCCGGATGGGGGGCCACGTGTCGTAGTGCCCCGGGATGACGGTCCTCGCCCCGATCAGCCCCGCGGCCACGGAGGCCTCCATCAACCCCATCACGTACTTGTCCCCCACAGGGAGCACCGCCACCTCGGGGTGGTAGAGGGCCCCGATCAGCTTCATGTCGCTGAAAATCCCCGTGTCCCCCGCAAAGTAGACGGGCACCCCGCCGTCCGGCGCAATGACAAAGCCGCAGCAGCCCGTGCCGGGCATCATCACGCCGTCCGTCTCATACTCGTACCCCCAGATGGCGGAGGTGTGCTCGGCGTGCACGCAGTGAATGGCGCAGTCCGCCACCCGCACATTGGCGCCTACGCCCGTCGCGCCGCCGCCCTTATCATAGGGATAGCCGTGGCGGCTGGCATACAGGCACAAGTCCGCCAGCGCCACCAGGGTGGCATCGGCGGCCTTTGCAATTTCAATGGCGTCGCCGCAGCCGATGTGGTCGTCGTGCCCGTGGGTGATGCACACGATGTCCGCGTCATAGCAGTCCTCCAGAGAGATCCGGCAGGCCGGGTTTCTGCGGATGTTGGGGTCCACATAGATCACGGTGCCGGAGGGCGTCACCATCTTCCAGGAGCCGTGTCCCACCCAGGTAATCGTCTGCTGTTTCATCGGTATGACCATCCCTTTCTCAAAAAGGCGTGGGCGGGCGGGCCGGAGGAAGACCCCGTCGCCCGCGCCGGGTGTTTTGGAACCGGGCCGCCGCGGGGTCCGGCCCATCGGCCCTCCCCCGTCTCTGCCGCACCGCCGGCGTGCCGCGTCCGTCCCCTGCGGGGGGTCACGGCGCCTCCCCGCCCTCCGCCGGCTTCTCGTTCAAAATGCCCGCAAAGGTCTGCTGGATAATCTTTCCGCCCCGGATGATGTAGGTGTCGGTCCCGTAGGGGATGCTGTAAAAGGGGGATTCCGCCGTCCAGATGGTGTAGGCCATCTCCCCGTCCACATAGGTGGTCTCGTTGACCCAGACGGACTCCGGCGGCAGGCAGGTCTTCATGGAGTCCGCGAAAAACGCCCGGATCTCCTCCAGGCCGTGCTTGGGGCCCGAAAAATTGATGAGGGTGCTCTGCTCCGTGTAGTCCACAAGGGTCTCCTCCAGATTGCAGCTCTGCACGTGTTTGAGGTGATGGCGGAGCACCTCTTCCGTGCTCCTCTTTGTCAGGTCTTCCATACGCTCCGTCCTTTCTGCAATATCGGAAATTCCTTCCCTTTGACAAATCCGGCCCACTGCCGCGGGCCGGATCTGCTCTTGGGACCATTATAATTTGGAGCTCATCTTCCGGTTGTTCTGAATCGTGGCCGCAAGGATGGCCACAAACAGGATCAGCCCGTAGAAAATCTGCTGCAGCGCCGGGGAGAGGTTCAAGGCGGTCAGAACCGCCAAAAGCACGGCGATGGTCATGGAGCCCGCCACCGTCCCCATATAGCTGCCGCTGCCGCCCGCCATGGACACGCCGCCCAGGGCCACCGCCGCGATGGACTCAAACTGGAACGGGTTGCCCATGCCCAGATAGGCAGAGCCGGTCTTGCCCACCATGAGCATGCCCGCCAGCGCCGCGAACAGGCCGCTCACGCCGTAGGCCAGGGCCTCCACCCGCTGGCGCTTGATACCGGAGAAGTACACCACGCCCCTGCTGTTGCCCAGGGCATAGAGGGAGCGCCCGTACTTGGTCTTCCTCAAAATCAGCATCACGACGGCGATCAGCACCATCCAGAGGAGGAAGCCGTAGGAGATGTTGAAGATGGAGCCTGTGGCGAGGGTATAGATAATGCCGGGCGCAACGCCGTTCACGGCGCCGGAGGTGAGGCCCGTCACGGACCCCTGCAAGATGGTGTTCAGCCCGATGGTCATGACGATGGAGGGCACCCCCAGGTAGGCCACCGCCACGCCGTTGATCATGCCCAGGGCAAAGCCGCCCAGGAGGATCAGCAAAATCACCAGCACCGAGTTCACATTTTCCACCCGGCCGGAGACATAGGCCGCCATGGCGCCCGCCGTGAAGAGCCACGGCACCGACATGTCGATGCCGCCGGTCAGGATGACGAACGTCTGGCCGATGGCGGCGATGCCGATGATGGCGGCCTCCAGCAGCAGCACCTTCACGTGGGAGCCGCTGGAAAAGCCGGGGCGGAGAATGGAAATCATCACAAACAGGATAATGACGATCAAGTAGCGGGAGAGGATGGTCCCGTTTTTCTCCATAAACAATTTAGTCTTACTCATATCTCACTTGCTCCTGTTCTTTCTATCAATTGCAGAGCAAACAACCACGGTTGCCACGAGGAAAATGCCCTGGAACACCGTGGACCAGAAGGATTTGGTCCCCAGGAAGGTCAGCAAGTCGGAGATGATGCGGAGAATATAGGCGCCAACCACCGTGCCGTACATGCCGCCGATGCCGCCCATCATGCTGGTGCCGCCGATCACCGAGATGGTGAGGGTGGGGGTGGTGAGGGCGTTGCCCGCGGTGGGAGAGCCCGAGCCCAGCTGCGCCGTGCGCCACAGGCCCGCAAGGGCGGCGCAGCCGCCGGAGATGGCGAAGGTGAGCAGCTTCACCCGGACCACATTGATGCCGTTCATGGCGCTGGCCTTGGCGTTGGTGCCCACGGCGAAGACGTCGCGGATGAACTTGGTCCTTCTGAGGAAGGTCCAGGCCGCCACGATCAGCAGCATCAAAATGACGCCCAGGGAGACGGGGCCGAAGCTGGCCATCAGCACCTTGGTGAAGGCCTTGGCCGGGGCGCCGCCGTCCCGGTCGAGAATCAGCTGGGAGATGCCCAGCAGGATGTAGTTCACCGTAAAGGTGACGATGAAGGGCTGCACGTTGAATTTGGTGACGATGAAGCCGTTGAACCCGCCGATGGCAAGGCCGATCACCAGGCAGCCGATGCAGAAGAGGAGAATGCCCACGCCGCTCTCCGGCATGGCCACGGCGGCCAGGGAGTTGATGATGCAGATCACGCCGCCCACGGACAGGTCGATGCCGCCCACCAGCAGGACCAGCGTCTGGCCAAGGCTTGCCAAGAGGGTGGTGAGCTGGCCGTTGGTGATGCTGGAAAACCGGGAGACGCTGATCATGCTGGGCATGACGACGCCGGTGGCCACCAGCAGCACGGCCAAAATAATCAATGATATGAACATGCGTTTTCCGTCCGGAGTAATGTTCGGAAGCGGAAGCCTGTTCGGCTCTTTCTTAAACATATGTACCTCTCAAATATCAAATGGCGGCTTCACCCACGGACGCACGGATGATGTTCTCTGCCGTGATTTCACTGCCTTCCAGATGCGCCTTGAAGCGCCCCTCGTACATCACGTAAACGCTGCTGCACATGTGGGTCAGCTCCTCCGTGTCCGTTGAGAAGAACAGGACGGCCTTCCCCTGCCTGCAATGCTCCACCATGAGGTTGAACATCTCCCGCTTGGTGCCCACGTCCACGCCTCTGGTGATGTCGTACATCAGCAGAATGTCCGGCTTGGCCAGCAGCTGCTTGGCCAGAACCACCTTCTGCTGGTTGCCGCCCGAGAGGTTGACCACGGGGACCTCCGGCGTGTCGGTCTTGATCTGGAGCTCCCGGATCATCTCGTCAACGGCTTCCCTCTCCGCCTTGAAATTCAGGAGGCCGCCCTTGACGAACTTGCTCAGGGACGCCAGGGAGATGTTCTCCTTGACGGACAGGGGCAGCACCAACCCCTCGTTGGCCCGGTCCTCGGGCACCAGGGCGATGCCCTTTGCCAGCGCCGCCGCCGGATGGGTCATCCGCACCTTCTCACCGTTCACCTCAATGGTCCCCGTGCACTTGGACGCGCCGTAGAGCGCCTCGAAGAGCGCGGCCTGGCCCTGGCCGGACAGTCCGCCCACGCCCAGAATCTCGCCTGCGTGCAGGTCGAAGCTGATGCCGTTCAGCGTCTCGTTCCGCAGATCCTCCACATGCAGCATCACCCGGTCCTGGATCAGATTCTCCTTGTCGGGGTAATAGCCGGACATCTTCCGCCCCAGCATCTCCGTCACGATCTCGTCCGTGGTCAGCTCGTCCTTCTCGGCCACCCGCACATCCGTCCCGTTCCGGTACACGATGATCCGGGTGCAGATGCGGTTCACCTCCTGCAGCCGGTGGGAGATGAAAATCAGGATCTTCCCCTGGGACGCCAGCTGCTCCATCAGGCGGAACAGCCACTCCGTGTCCTTTTCCGTCAGGGCGGAGGTGGCCTCGTCCAGCACCAGAACGTCGAAATCAAAGGCCACGGCCTTGATGATCTCAATTTTCTGGCAGGAGGCCAGGGGAAGCGTGCCCACATATGCCGACGGGTCCAGGTCGTCGACGTCCAGGGTCTCAAAGAGCTCAAGAGCTCGTTTATTCAAATTTTTAAGGGATTTTCTGGAGAATGGCTTTTCGTCCTCGGTGATAAAGATGTTCTCCGCAACGGTCGCGCTGCGCACAAGGCTCAGCTCCTGGTGCACCACGCGGATGCCCGCGTGCATCGCCGCCTTGGGCGTAGAGTGGTCCACCGGTTTTCCAAAGAGCTCCACTTTACCGGAGTCCGCTTTTACCACGCCGGCAAGCACCTTGATGAGGGTGCTTTTGCCCGCGCCGTTCTCCCCCAGCAGCCCCATGATGTCCCCTTTGTTGGCGGAAAAATCCGCATCGATCAGGGCGTGCACATTGCCGAAGCTCTTGGATATCCCACGCATTTCAAAATCTGCCATGAAAAAACTCCTTTGGGCATTCTCATCATCATTTTTTTAACAATAGGTTGCCCGTAGCAGGCAACCTATTGTTAAAAAAGAGTGTGTGGAATTTTTTAGAAGACGCTTGCCATGTAGTCCATCACGGCCTGGGCCGTCAGCTGGCGGGGATAGCTGGCGGGGAGGCAGGGCCACATAAACTGCTCGGGCCAGTCCTTGGAGAAGTTCTCGTTCTCCTTCACCAGCACGTAGGTGGCGCCCAGCTCCTTGGCCCACTTGTCCACCACGTCCACGCCGATCTTTTCCGCGTTGACGATGTTGGCGTCGGGCACAATCACGATCTCCTTGGAGTCGGGGATCTTGCCGTTGAGAATGTCGATGGCGGTATCCATGGCGATGATGGACAGTCCGGTGTAGGTGGCCACGCAGCCGCCCACGAGATCGTTGTAGTAGAGCTCGCACATATTCATGTTGTACACGTCGCCGGAGGTGGGGACCGGATCAATGCCCGCGGTCTTGAAGGCCTTGATGATGCTGGCGGCGTGGGACTCGCCGATGACGGCGTCCAGATGCTGGGTGGCGAGAATGGTGCTGACTCTGTCCTGGTTGAGGCCGTCGTTCCACTCGCCCTCATACTCGGCGACCACCTTCACGTCAGGGAAGTAATTGATGCCCTTCAAAGCGCCGTCGTGCATGGCCTGGCCGTTGGAGGTGGACCAGATGCCCTGGTCCATGGCGATCTCGCCCTTGCCGCCGATGGCCTCGCAGATCACCGCGCCCACAAGGCCGAACGCGGCGTCATAGTCCAGGGAGATGGTGTAGCAGCTATCGGTGGTGGCGTTGGAGTCGAAGGTCACGCACACGATTCCCTTGGCAACCGCCTGGTCGATCACGTTGTTCAGTCCGCTGTCGGAGCAGGCGTCGATGAGGAAGGCGTCATAGCCCATCTCCATCAGGGACTCCAGGGAGGCCACCTGCGCCTCCACCGTGTTGTCCGTGTTGTAGACGTCCAGTTGGACGTTCTCATAGTAGGGGTCCGTGGCGGCCATCAGCTCGCAGACCGCGATCATCTCCTGTCTCCAGCCGTTTTCCAGGTAGGAGTTGCTCAGGGCGATCTTGTAGGTCTTCTCCCCGGAGTCCGTGCCGTCGGAGGTGGTGCCGCCGCTGGAGCCGCCGGAGGTGGTGCCGGAATTTGCGTTGCCGCCGCAGGCGGCGAGGCCGATGACCATCACCAGCGTCAGGAACAGGGCGGCGATTCTCTTGCTCTTCATCAGATTTTCCCCTTTCAACAATGCATCAATATTGTAGTAGCTTACGCCGGCAGGGCGGCGGGACAGCCTTGCCCGCCCTGCCGGCGGGCTGCTCTCACTTCAGCTCCAGATGCAGCAGTCTTGCGATATTCCCGCCCATGATCTTGTCCAGGCCCGCCTGGTCAAGGGTGCCGGGATAGTAGGTGTTGATGTTCTGGATGATGGCCATATGGGACTGGATGTCCGTGCAGGGGGAATCGGTGCCGAAAATGATCTTGTCCGCCCCGCAGAAGCGGATGGCTCTCTCCAGCTTGAAGTTATGGGTACTGACCTCGGCGGTATCCAGATAAATGTTCTTGTGGGCCCGGCAGACCTCGATGGCGTCAATCCACAGGTTGTGGCACAGATGGGCCACAATGATGTCCACCTCGGGGAATGCCTCGGCAAGGGCGGCAAACTGGTAGGGGCTGCCGAACGCGTCATGCTCCCCGTGGAACATCACCGGCACATGGTACTCCGCGGCCAGCTTCATCACCGGCTCCATGATCCGCAGGGAGTCCACCCGGTAGCCGTTGACGGTGGGGTGCATTTTGATGCCCTTGAAGCCGCAGTCCCCCACGTACTTTTTGATCTGCTCCACCGACTGCTCCTCCTGCAGCGGGCAGCAGACCACGTAGGGAATCCAGCGGGACTCTTGCTTGCTGAGCTGGTAGGCCTCCTCATTGCCCCGGGGGATATCGTTGAGGATGTCCCAGGTACTGATGCAGGCATACTGAATCCCCAGCTCCGTGTAAATTTCCATCAGCCGCTCCGGCGAAAAGGGATTTTTGATCGTATTCAGCCAGGAGCTCCCGATATGCGCGTGAGAATCAATCATGACGCCCATTCATTCCACACCTTTCCTTTTCAAAGTTCCGTCCTGCCCTTTGTATTGTCCATTGGTATAATTGACCAAATTATACATAATTCGGCAAATCACATGATGAATTATACCAGTGCCCATCTGCAAATGCAAGGAAATCTTTACATCCCCTTAACAATATTGCGCACTATTTTTGTGTGTTTTGACCAATGCAAACGCTGGCATTCCTTGATTTGCGCATCTATCCGGGGTGTGCAGCCGCACCGCCGCAGAGGGCCTCCGCCCCCAAAAAAAGGGCGTTTCCGCCGGCAGGGGGCCGCCCGCCCGGCGTCCCGGACCGTTCCCTTTTGCCGCATCCGTACATAAAGACATTTCCGAGCGGCTGCCCCAGTTCAACCGGGCGCTGTATCTCCAGGTCAAGGAGGTGCTGGATGTCAACAAGGCCCAGCGGCATATCCGGGGGGGCATTGCCACCCGCAAGAAGTACCGCGGCACCTAGCGTGCACGCATGTCTCGTCAGAACACTTGTATCGGAGGAATCAATATGGTGAATCGTTCCTGCGGACGGAACCGGCAGGTCCGGGCCGTCCCCGCGCGGCCCGCGGACCCCGCGCCCCCGGCTGCAGAGCCCCCCGTCCGGCGCTGGCCCCATCCGGTGGACGGCACGGACCCCCTGCAGGCCGCGGACCCGGCGCTGCACTATATCCACTGCGCCCTGTCCTATCAAAATCAGCTGCTGGCGGACATCAAGGCCCTCCTGGAGCAGATGACGGTGCCTGCCGAGGAGGAAAAATAGCGGCGAAGCCGCTATTTTTCCTGCCCGCACGGTTCCAGGCGGTGTTTTCCTCTTGTCTTTTTTTGCGGCGGGTCGTATAATGGGGATTAATATTATGTAAATCTTTCAAACGATACTGCCGCGGCTCCGCCGCGCTGCCGAGGAGCGTTGTTTCTGATGTCCACGAATACCCGCCGCCGCAAGCGGCACAGCCGGAATACCGGCCTTGTGATTCTGCTGCTGGTCCTCTCCGCCGCCGTTTTGCTGGTGGGCGCCCAGCGGCTTTTGCTCCAGCCGCCGGAGGTGGAGACGCCCCCGGCGGAAACCCTCTCCACCCCCAACGGACAGGCTTCGGAGGAGGACGCCGCCGCAGAGGCCCTGCGCTCCCACCAGGAGCGCAAGCCCGGCTTTTACACGATTCTGGTCTCAGGCATCGACGACGGCAACGGCAACACCGACACCAACATCCTGGTGGCGGTGGACACCGAGAATGGCGCCATCTACGGCGTCAGCATTGCCCGGGACTCCAAGGCGGTGTGGGGCGGAAAGTCCCATAAGATCAACGCCGCCTACGGCGCCGGCGGCATGGAGAAGCTGGCGAAGGTCCTCTCCGGCCAGTTGGGCATTCCGGTGGACTTCACGGTACTGGTGAACCTCCAGGGCTTCGTGGCCCTGGTGGACACCATCGGCGGCGTGGATTTCGAGGTGCCCATCGACATGGACTACGAGGACCCCTACCAGGACCTGTACATCCACATTCCCAAGGGGATGCAGCACCTCAGCGGCAAAGAGGCACTGAAGGTGGTCCGCTTCCGGGAGGGCTACGCCACCCAGGACATCGGCCGGATGCAGACCCAGCAGAACTTCCTGAAGGCCGTGGCCAAGCAGGTGCTCCAGATCTCCAACATCCCCAAGATCGACAATTTCGTGAAGATCTTCCAGCAGTATGTGAAGACGGACCTGACTCTGGGGAATCTGGCGTGGCTGGGCAGCGAGGCCATCTCCATGGGGTCCGACAGCATCCAGTTCTCCACCCTGCCCGGCGAGTGGCACAACCCCTACATCTACCTCGACGCGGACGAGGTTTTGACCCTGGTGAACGAACACCTGAACCCCTATGTGGAGGACCGGGTGTCCGCCGACCTGGACATCCCCTCCCGATGATCCTTCCGCCTCCCGCAGAAGAAAGAAGGTACGTATGAAGGCCCGCATTCTGGCTCTGTTCCTCACCGCCGCCCTGCTGATGACGGCGCCCGCCCTGGCCGCGCCGGACAGCGAGGAGAATTTCATCCGCAGCAAGGCCTACGCCGGACAGTTTTCCGACCTGACCACCGCCTCCGCCTTTTACGACAACGTGGCGGCGCTGTACGAATACGGGCTGTCCGTGGGAAAGCCCGACGGCACCTTCGGCCTCCAGGACCCCATGACCGTGGGCCAGGTCCTCATCTTCGCCGGGCGCATCCGCAGCCTGTACCGCACCGGTGACCCGGAGCGGGGCGCCGCCGCCTTTAGCGAAGAGGACGGTGCCCCGGCCCTGCCGTACCTGCGCTACCTCCAGGCGGAGGGCGTCCTGGGGGCGGAGCTGGAGGACAGCCTCTCCGCCCTGGCCACCCGGGCGGAGGTGGCCCACGTGCTGGCCCGGACTTTGCCGGAGGAGGCCCTGCCCCTGGTGAACGACGGCCAGGTGACAGAGGGCTACGCCAGCCGCCGCTTCATTACCGACGTGACGGAGTACACCCCCTACCAGCCGGACATCCTCTTCTTGTACCGCTGCGGCGTCTCCGCGGGAGTGGACGCCGCCGGGACCTTCCAGCCCGACGCCCTCATCACCCGGGGGGCCGCGGCGGCCATGCTGACGCGGCTGGTGGACCCAGCCCTGCGGCTGCAGCTGGAGTGGGTGGCCACCGCCGGCGCCGCCGCCGGCTCCTCCCTGGCCAGCCTGGTGGAGCCGGGGGTCCTGATCCCCTCCCCCGCCACGGAGGCGGAGATGGCGGAGAGCGTCCGCTACATGCTCTCCGCCGGCGACGCCACGCTGACCCTCCACTACCCGGGCATCTCCCCCATCGCCGCCCGGTTCAAGATGCAGGAGGCCCTGGCCATCGTGAAGAGCTACTGTGAGCAGAGCTACAACATCGTCTCCTGCACCTTCCTCCCCGGCGGCAATCTGGAGCTGGCCTTCTCCGCCGCCAGCGCCGGGGACCGCCTGGAGGAGTACCGCACCGCCACCATGGACGCGGCCCTGGCCGTCCACGACCAGCTCTGGGAGAGCGGCCAATTGACGGAGGAGATGACGGAGACGGAGATCGCCCGGGTGTACTACACCTGGATCTGCGACAACTGCGTATACGATTACAGCGCCGGGGACGACTCCCTCAGCCACATTCCCTACAACCTCTTTGCCGCCGGCACCGCCGTCTGCGACGGCTACACCGGCGCTTACAACCTGCTGCTCAAGCTGGAGGGCATCGACTGCACCGCCCTGGCCAACGACAGCCACATCTGGACCGTGGCCACCCTGGATGGCGCCCAAGTCCACATCGACACCACCTGGGGCGACAGCGGCAACACCATCAGCTACACCTACTTCGCCATGACCCCAGAGCAGTCCTGGCGGGAGCACACCTGGTAAACGGCAGAAAACGAGCACCGGCGCCCGCATGGGCGCCGGTGCTTCTCTCTTCATTTATAATACGCCACCAGCAAATCCACCACTGTGCCGTAGGACTGGATGCCCCGCTGGTCGCCGTAGGCCTTCAGCACGGTGTCGTAGACCTTGTTGGTGACCTGCTCCGCCACGTTGTCCCGGAACTGGTCCCAGTAGGCGTTGTTGTCCGCCAGGTCCGCCTTCACCGTCTCCGGCAAAGCCTCCCGGATGGCCCAATAGGCCTCCGGGTCCGCCGCGTACAGCGCGTTGCCCAGGTGGATGAAGCCCATCAGCCAGCCGGAGTAGGCGTAGGCCGCGTCGCCGCTGGTGGTGGAGGCCAGCACCGCCAGGAAGTTGCACTCCTGCTCCGACGCCACGCCCCGCTGGTGGCCCAGCTCGTGGGCCACCGTGGAGGGCAGCAGGCAGGCGGGGCTGTCTATGTTCACGTTGGACTCCCCGGTGTAGGGGCAGTAGACGCCAGTGAAGCCGATGACGCTCATGAGGCGGGAGAAGGCCATGGCCTTCACGCCGGGGTCGTCGAATGTAAGGAAGGGAAACCGGGCCTCCAGGGGGCCGTATATCCCGGTGCTCCGCTCCAGGATCTCCTCCCAGGGCACGGCGAAGAGGCCGTTCTCGTCCCGGGGCACCTCCCCCGCGGTGGCGGAGAGCTGCCGAGTAAAGAATGCCGTCACGTCCTCCAGCTCCTCCAGCGCCACCGGCTGAGCGCGGATGCCGGAGCGGTCCTGGAAGCTGTCCGTCCAGAAGTTGACCCCCCACAAAAGACAGAACCCGGCGTACACCGCCAGCCCCGCGCTCACCGCCCCCAGCGCCGCGCCGTAGGCCCGACGGCCCCGGGCGCCCCGGGCCCGTGCCACCGCCCGGACGCTCCACGCCGCGTAGAGGACCCCGGCCAGCACCGCCAGCACATACAGCACCTCCATCACGGAGACGTCCGTCCGGTAGCACAGCCGGCCCAGGGCCTGCTTGAGGGGGGTGGTGACGGTCTGGGCCAGGGCGTTCATCCACGCCCGGTTCCCCCGCAGGCCGAAGTAGGCCCCCAGGGCCAGCAGGTCCAGCCCCAGCCACAGATGCAGTTTTGGATAGTGCCTAAAGAGATGTTTCATCGGTTCACTCCGCTGCCGCCAGCAGCTGCTTCGTGTAGGCCGCCTGGGGCCGCTCAAAAATGTCCGCCACCGTCCCCTGTTCCACGATGCGGCCGGACCGCATGACCAGCACCCGGTCGCACAGCTGGTACACCACATTCAGATCGTGGGAGATGAAGAGGTAGCTCAAATCCAGCTCCCGGCGCAAATCCTGCAAAAGCCGCAGAATCTGGGCCTGGATGGTCACGTCCAGGGCGCTCACCGGCTCGTCGGCGATGAGGAACCGGGGCCGCTGGATCAGCGCCGCCGCGATGCTGACCCGCTGGCGCTGTCCGCCGGACAGCTCCGCCGGCCTGGCCCGGAGGCACTCCTCCGGCAGCTCCACCCGCTCCAGCATGTCCCGCACCCGGCGGCGGCGCTCCGCCGGGCCGTACTTCCCGTAGATGCGCAGGGGCTCCTCCAGCGTCCACTCCACGGTGTAGGCCGGGTTCAGGGCGCTGTACGGGTCCTGAAAGATCATCTGGGGCCGCTTGGTGTAGTGGACCACCTGCCCGCTCTCCGGCCGCACCATGCCCAAGATGGTCCGGGCCAGGGTGCTCTTTCCGCTGCCGGACTCCCCCACCAGGCCCAGAATCTCCCCGTGGCGCAGGTCGAAGCTGACGTCGTGGAGCACCTCCTGGCGGGCGCCCCGCCGCAGCAGGCCGCCGCCGTGATAGCCGCTGGTGACATGGCTGAGGGAGAGGACCAGCTCCTCGTTCATGGGGCATCCTCCTTCCGGCTGCGGGTGGGGATGGCGGCGATGAGCCGCCGGGTGTAGTCGTGGGCGGGGCGGTGGAAGACCCGGTCCGTCTCCCCCTCCTCCACCAGCACCCCCCGCTGCATCACCGCCACCCGGGCGCAGAGTTTGCGCACCACGCTCAGGTTGTGGGAGATGAACAGCATGGAGACGCCGGACTCCCGGTTCAGCTTTTTCAAAAGCTCCAGGATCTGGGCCTGAATGGTTACGTCCAGGGCGGTGGTGGGCTCGTCCAGCAGCAGCAGCCGGGGCCGGATGACGATGGCCGCGGCGATCATGGCCCGCTGGAGCATCCCGCCGGAGAGCTCGTGGGGGTACTTTTCATAGACCCCCGCCGGGTCCGGCAGCTCCACCGCCGCCAGGGCCTCCAGCGCCAGGCGGCGCCGCTGGGCCCGGTCCAGGTCCGTGTGGATGCGGAGGACCTCCTCCACCTGGGGGCCGATGCGCATCAGAGGGTCCATACAGCTCATGGGCTCCTGAAACACCACGCCGATGGCCCGGCCCTGGACCTGGCGCAGCAGGGCCCGGTCCGCGTGAAGCAGCTCCGTGCCGTCCAGCAGAATCTCCCCGGCGTAGTCGCACTGCCGCCGGGGCAGAAGGCCCGCCACGCTCATGGCGGTGACGGTCTTGCCGGAGCCGGACTCCCCCACCAGGCCCAAAATCTCCCCGTCCCGGATGGAGAGGGACACTCCGGCCACCGCCTCCCGGTCCCGGCTGTGGAATTTCACGTGCAGATTCCGAATCTCCAGCATCATCCAACCCCCCTGTCCCGGCGCTGAAGCCCCTCGCCCAGAAGGCCCACGCTGAACACCAGCAGCACAATGGCGCACCCGGTGCCCACCGCGTACCAGGGGGCCGCGGTGAGCATACTCTGGGCCTCGGAGAGCATGTAGCCCAGAGAGGCGTCCGGCGGGGTCACGCCGATGCCGAGGAAGCTCATGGAGGCCTCCGCCAGCACCGCGTTGTTGAAGCCGATGGTCAGGGCGGGCAGCAGCACCTGGGCGGTGTTGGGCAGGATGTGCACCACCAGAATCCGCCAGGGGGAGGCCCCCATCAGCCGGGCGCTCTTCACATAGTTCACGTCCCGCAGGGAGGCGAAGGCCGTCCGGGTGACCCGGGCGAAGCTGGGAATGAACACCAGGCCCAGGGCCGCCACCACGTTGAACTTCCGCCCCGGCCCCAGGATGGAGATCACCACCAGGGCCAGCAGAATGCTGGGGAAGGCGGTGAGGGCGTCGTTCAGCCGCATCAGCACCTCGTCCACCGCGCCGCCGAAATACCCGGTCAGCGCCCCCACGGCGGTGCCGCACACCGCGCCGATGGCCACGGTGGCCAGGGCGATGGAAAAGGTGGTGCCCGCCCCCTGGAGCACCCGGCTAAAGATGTCCCGGCCGAAGCTGTCCGTTCCCAGCAGGTGGCGCAGGGAGGGGCCCAGCAGCTTTTCGCCGCCGCTCATAGCGGCGGGGTCGTAGGGCGTCCAGAAAAAGCCCAAGAGGATCAGCGCCGCCAGCAGGCCGCTCAGCACCAGGCCCAGCCGGAGATAGCCGTTCATGCGCGTCTTTCTCATCTCCGCCCTCCCAGCCGCAGCCGCGGGTCGATCCGCTGGTTCACCAGGTCCGCCAGGGTGCCCGACAGCACCACCCAGAAGGCCAGAATCACCACGATGGCCTGGACCGTGGGATAGTCCCGGTTGGAGATGGAGGCCACCAGCATCCGCCCCAGGCCGGGGATGGCGAAGACCTGCTCCACCACGATGCTGCCCGCCACAATCTCCGCCATGGTCTGGGCCAGGAAGGTCACCACCGGCACCAGGGCATTTTTCAGCACATGGCGGCGCAGCACCGCCCCCCGGTCGTTGCCCCGGGAGATGGCGGTGCGCACGTAGTCCTTTTGCAACTCCTCCTGGATGGTGCTGCGCAGCATCCGCACCGTCATGGCAATGCGGGGGATGGCGATGGACACGGCGGCGAAGAAGAGGTAGCGCACCGCCCCGGCAAAGTCCGCCGACAGGGAGGCGGGGAACTTCCCGTGGACAAACCACCGCAGCACGGTGCTGAACAGGAAGGAGAGGAGAATCCCCGTGAAAAAGGGGGGCACCGCCATGCACAGCTGGTTCACCGCCGTCCGCAGCCCGTCCAGCTTTCCCCCGGCCCGCCCGGCGGACCGGAGGCCCAGAGGGATGGACGCCGCCACGATCAGCACAAAGCTGATGAGGCTCAGCAGCAGCGTCACCGCCGCCTTGGGGGCGATCAGCTCCCACACCGGCTGGCGGTAGCTGTAGGAGACACCCAAATTCCCGGTGAAAAAGCCCGCCAGCCACTCGCCGTAGCGCACCGGCAGGGGCCGGTCCAGCCCCAGCTCCGCGCGCAGGGCCGCCGCCTTCTCCTCCGTGGCGGTGGTGCCCAGCATGGCGGTGGCGGGGTCGCCGGAGATGCAGTCAAAGGCCACAAACGCCAAAAGGGAGACGATGACCATGGTGAGCAGCAGCATGGCGATGCGCTTTGCCGCGTATTTCATGGTCTTCGCCTCCCTCTCAGGTCAGCGGCGGCTGTGTTGCCGCCGGTCATATCAGGCCGTGTAGCGGATGCCGGACAGGTCCAGCACGTAGATGGGGTAGAAGCGGACGCCCTCCAGCCCCTTGCGCACCGCCACCAGGTCCGCCAGGTCCTGGATGTAGACGTTGGCGGCGTTCTTCGTCAAATCCGCCTCCATCTGCTTGTAGAGGGCGGTCTGCTCCTCGTCGTCGTAGGTGGACAGGGCCTCCTGGAACAGCCGGTCGTAGGCCGGGCTCTTGTAGCTGATGAAGTTGTCCCCCGCCTGGGAGGTGAACCGCTCCAGCAGCGCCCGGGCGGTCATGGCAGAGGCGTCCACGCCCACCACAGTGGACTGGAACTGCCGCCCGATGTACACGTCGGACACCCAGCTCTCCCACTCGATGGGCGCAATGACGGCCCGGACGCCGATGGCCGCCAGCTGCTGCACCAGCACCTCCGCCGTGTCCATGTGGGGCTTGTAGTTGCTGGGCACGGTGATGGTCATGTCGAAGCCGTCGGGGTATCCGGCCTCCGCCAGGAGGGCCTTGGCCCGCTCCGTGTCGATGGTGTAGTAGTCGGTGAGGCTCTCGTCAAAGTACTTGCCGAAGGCGGGGTACATGCTGGAGCCGATGGGGCTGCCGTAGCCGTCGAAGGCCAGGTCCAGAATCTGGCGCTTGTCCACGGCGTAGCACAGCGCCTGGCGCACCCGCACATCGTCGAAGGGCTTCGCCCCGTTGTTCAGATACAGCGCCTGCACCAGATTCATGGTGCCCTCCGCCACGTCGAAATCGTCCCCCAGCTGGGCCACCTGGGCACTGGTGAGGTGGCCGCACAGGTCGATGGCGCCGCTCTGGAGGCTCATCATCAAACTGTCGGCGTTTTCGACAATTTTCAGCGTCACCCGGTCCAGGTACGCCGGGGTGCCCCAGTAGTCGTCAAACCGCTCCAGCACAATGGCGTCCTGGGCGGCGCGGGAGACGAAGCGGAAGGGACCGGTGCCCACGGGGGCGGTGTCCTGCTGCGTGTAGTCCGCCGGTACGACGGCGGTGGTCAGATAGGAGAGAAACTCGTTGCTGGGCTCGGAAATGGTGATGACGACGGTGCCCTCGTCGGGGGCCTCCACCGCCTCAATAACAGAAAACGCCTCCACCTGGACGATTCCCGTCTCGGTGGCGGCGGCACATCGCTGGATGGAATAGACCACGTCCTCTGCCGTCACCGCGTCTCCGTTGTGGAACCGCACCCCCTCCCGCAGGGTGAAGGTGTAGGTCTTGTGGTCCTCGGAAACCGTGTAGCGCTCGGCAAGTGCGGGGGTCAGTTCTCCGTTGGGCGCGGGCTTCATCAGCCCCTCAAACACATTGAACATGACTTCGCGGGTTCCTGCCTTCACGGTTTTGTGAGGGTCAAGACTGTCGTCCAAATCCTGGGCGATGCCCACGGTGATCTCGTTCGCCCGGGGCTCCGCTTCGGCGGTAGAGCCGTCTTCCTGTCCGTCTCCCGCCGCCTGGCCTGCGCTGCCGTCTCCGCATCCGCTGAGTACGGCGCCCAGGAGGCCGAGCAGAAGAAGGAGTGCCATCAGGTGCTTCTTCATGTCGCGTTCTCCTTTTCATCACTGCCGCTTTGGGTCAGTGTTGGACGGGAATTGCCCCGCCCTGACAGAATGGTTCGGCTCTATTCAGTTGTCAGGCCGCCGCGGCGCATGGTCTGCGCGGCGGATAATGAATACAGCCCTGTGGCCCGCGTCGTTATTTTTATAACGAGCAGTGCCTACAGGGCTGTATTGTACACGATTCCCCTGCCGATTGCAAGATTTTTTTCCGGGCGGTCAGTCCCCGTCCTCCGCCGGCGGGGAGGGGGACGTCTCCGGGCCGGACGCGCCGTAGGCCCGGGTGTCCACCGGCAGGTCCCGCTGCCGCAGACGGACCTCCACGAAGAAGTTGGCCGCGCTGTACAGGCAGGCGCACACCGGCACGCCGAAGAACATCCCCGGCAGGCCGAAAAAGCTGCCGCCCACCAGAATGGCGATGATGACCCACAGGCTGGAGAGCCCCGTCTTGCCCCCCAGAATCTTGGGGCCGATCACGTTGCCGTCCAGCTGCTGGAGGGCCAGGACGAAGATCACGAAGTACAGCGCCTTGAGGGGGGAGACCAGCAGAATGAGGAAGGTGCTGGGGATGGCCCCCAGGAAGGGGCCGAAAAAGGGAATCACATTGGTGACGCCCACGATGACGGACACCAGCGGCGTATAGGGAAAGCCCAGGATGCTGCACCCCACAAAGCACAAGATGCCGATGATGAGGGAGTCCAGCAGCTTGCCCCGGACGAAGCCGGAGAAGATGCGGTCCACCTTCCCGGCGCCCCGCAGAATCCAGTAGACGTTTTTGGGAGGGAACAGGCTGTGGACCACCTTCCGGCAGTAGGCGGCGCAGCGCTCCTTGGTGGCCAGGAGGTAGACGGAGACGATGATGCCCACCAGAAGGTCCCCGAAAAAGCCCAGGATGCTGAACAGGCCGCCGGACAGCGCCACCATCAGCGTCTGGGCCTGGATCAGCATGTCCTGCTTGAGCCAGTTGCTGAACCCCTGGTACACGCCCTCCATCTGCCCCGCCATCCACTCCTCCAGCGCCGGGTTGGTCTCCAGCAGGTGCTGCATCCAGCCGCTGATGGTGCGGTAGTAGTTCTCCGCGTTGGCCACCAGCTGCAAAATGCTCTGATACAGCTCCGGCAGCAGCACGGAGGCCAGCAGGTACACCAAAAAGGCAATGACCAGCCAGGTCAGCAGAATGCTCACCCCGCGGACCGCTATGGCGGTGCGGCGGCTGAGGGCGGGAAGCTGTTTCGCCCGGTCGGCCACGGGCCGCCGCTCAAAAAAATTTACCACCGGCGCCAGCAGATACGCGAGAAACGCGCCGTACAGCACCGGCCGGAGGGCCCCGGTGAACTGCCGGCAGAATCGGGGGACGACCCGGCCGCCGAACAGCGTGTCGTAAAACAGCAAAATGGCGCTGACCACCAGGAATACCGTCAGCCCCATTTTCACATACCGGTTCTGCTGCGACACGGCCCCGCCCCCTTTCATTAAAATCATTCTACACGGCCCCCCGGGGAATTGCAATCCTCATTTTCCCGTGCTATACTGTCTTTCACATTCTTTTAACAGGGCTTCTGTTGTAGTCTGCCACGATCGGGAGGTTTCTTTTCATGACGGGCAAAAAGCTGCTGATGATCGTCAATCCCCGGGCGGGGAGGAACAAGTCCCCGGGGCCGCTGTTCGAGGCGGCGGCCCTGTTCTCTCAGGCCGGGTACCTGCTCTCCATCCACAAGACCACCGCCCCCGGCGACGCGGCGGACTACGCCGCCGCGGAGGGAGGGCACTACGACGTGGTGGTGGCCGCCGGCGGGGACGGCACGCTGAACGAGGTGGCCTGCGGCCTGATGCGGCTGGAGAGGCCGCCCCTGCTGGGCTATCTGGCCCAGGGCAGCACCAACGACTTCGCCTCCAGCCTCCACATTCCCGCGGACCCGGCCGCCGCCGCGGCCGCCCTTTTGCGCCGGGATCCCAGCCGCCCCCGGCGCCTGGACGTGGGCTGCTGGAATGACCGCCACTTCATCTACGTGGCCTCCTTCGGCGCCTTCACCCGCAGCTCCTACACCGCCTCCCAGGCCGCCAAAAACGCCCTGGGCCACTTTGCCTATATCCTGGAGGGGATGAAGGACCTGAACTCCCTGCGGCCCTACCGGATCAAGCTCACCGCCGACGGGGAGGTTTTGGACGGGGAGTACCTCTTCGGCGCCGTGTGCAACTCCACCTCCATCGGCGGGCTGATGCGGCTGGAGCCGCAGCGGGTGGTGCTGGACGACGGGAAGTTTGAGATGCTGCTGGTCCCCAGTCCCCAGAATCCCGCGGACCTCCAGAATCTGGTGATGGCCCTGCTGGAGCAGCGGTACGACCGGGAAGGCCTAGTCTTCCGCCACGTCTCCGCCGTCCACCTGGAGACGGAGGAGGACCTGCCCTGGTCCCTGGATGGGGAGTACGCCCCCAGCGTGGCGGCGGTGGACATCGAAAACCGCCGCCAGGCCCTGGCCATGCTGCTGTGATGGAGGCGCTGGAGCGGCTGCGCCGCCGGTACGGCGGCCACGAGCCGGGCCTTCTGGGGGCCCGGAACTGCTACGCCGTCCTCTGCCCCCTGGTGGAGGGGCCGGAGGGCCTGTCCCTGCTGTTCGAGGTCCGGGCAGCGGGGCTGCGGCAGGGGGGCGAGGTGTGCTTCCCCGGCGGGCGGATGGAACCGGGGGAGACGGCGGCGGACTGCGCCCTCCGGGAGACGGAGGAGGAGCTGTCCATCCCCCCCGCTGCCGTGCGCCTGCTGGGGACGCCGGACTTCATCTGCAACCAGCGGGGCTTTTTGCTGCGGCCCGTGCTGGGCCTGGTGTCGGCGGAGGGGCTGGGCCGCATGGCGCCCTCCCCGGCGGAGGTGGCGGAGGCCTTCACCGTGCCCCTCTCCTTCTTTCAGGAGACGCCGCCGGCGGTGTACGGCTACGACCTGGTCCCCCAGGTGCCGCCGGACTTCCCCTACGGCGACGTGGGCATCCCCCGGGACTACCCCTGGGCCCGGGGAAGGACGGAGGTGCCGGTGTGGTATTACCAAGGCCACGCCATCTGGGGCATGACCGCCCGCATCGTCCAGGACCTGGCAAAACCGTAAAAAGCAGCGCGTCCCCGGCTTTCCGGGGACGCGCTCCGCTTTTCATCGTCTCACGGCGGTTCGCCGCCGGAGCGGCGAAGGAATTCCCTGTTCTGCCGCGGCGTGTACGCGGCCAGGCATCCCGGCCTGCCCGTGTAAACCGAGCGCCATCGGCGCACAGCACGCAGCAGACCGCAGCCTCCTCCCCCAAGTGCCGTAGGCACTTGGGGGAGGAGGCTGCGGCACTTTGGGGAAAGTCTGAGCGCGTCCCCGATTCCTCCCGGGACGCGCTCCTTTCATGTCACCAGCAGCGTCACATATCCGCCGTACAGCGCCAGCATGACGATCCCCTGCCAGCGGTAAAACCGGCCCTTCACCAGCGGCGGCACCACCGCCACGCAGCACAGCAGCAGACAGGCGGGCAGGTCCAAAAGCGTGGTCTGGGCGCCGATGGTCAGCCGCCCGCCGGACACGGCGGCGCAGGCCGGCAGAATCATGGTCAGGTCGATGATGTTGGCCCCGATGATATTCCCCACGGACATGGAGGCCTCCCGCCGGAGGATGGCGGTGATGGTGGTCACCAGCTCCGGCAGGGAGGTGCCGATGGCCACCATGGTGACGCCGATGATGCTGGAGGGCACCCCCAGCAGCAGCGCCAGCTCGCTGCCGTGGTCGATCAGCAGCCGGGAGCCCAGGACGATGGCGGTGATGCCCACGGCAAAGGCGGTCAGCTTCCCGGCCAGCAGGCGGCGGGAGACACCGTGACGCCCCCGGGTCTCCCGGCTGGCCGCCATGCCCCGGCGGGCGTCCGCCAGGTTGTTCCCCAGATAGACCACAAACACCGCCAGCAGCAGCAGGCTGGGCGTCACCCGCAGCCCGCCGTTCCAGCACAGCGCCGTCAGCAGCGCCGCGCCGCCCGTCATCAGCACCGCCTTAAGGTTGAAGTGCCGCCGGTCCACCACGGAGGGAATGCACACCACTGACAGCCCCAGGATCAGCCCCAGGTTGGCGGTGACGGACCCCACCGCGTTGCCCACCGCCAGGTCCACCTCCCCCTGGAGCACGCCGGTGAGGGACACCGTCAGCTCCGGCAGGGTGGTGGCCAGGGAGACGATGGTGGCGCCGATGATGAACCGGGGCACCCCGGTGGCCTCCGCAATCCACACGGCGCCGTTCAAGAACCAGTCTCCCCCCTTGACAATCAGCACCAGCCCCACCAGAAACAGCAGCACAGTCAGCCAAATTTCCATGTCCTTCCTGCCTTTCCGCCAAAAAAATCAGCGAGACTTTTTGGCTCCCCAAGCAGCCGGGGTCTCCCCCGGCCCTGCCGTGTGCCATAAAAGTCTCGCTTTTTCAGCGCGTTCCGGACGGCCTGCGCCGCCGTGCTGACGAACCGCGCCGCGCCGCAGGCGGCGCAAGCTACTCCCTTTTATTCCAAGGATATTATATCGGACCTGCCGTCCCTTTGTCAATGGCGATCTGCGCCCGGGGCGGCGGGACGGGCATCCCGGCAGAGGGAGTATATGCGGCCCGTCCTTTCCTTATTCTCCCAAAAACTCCCGGTGGAAGCCGATGTCCTTCTCCAGCACCTCCCGGCCCTCCGCCGTCTGTCCGGCGGGGGCGAAGCCGTACTCCTGGAAAAAGCGGCGGGAAGGGCACCGCTCCGGCAGCGCCACCCGCAAAGCCCCGCCGCCCAGGGGGCGGGTGTGCTGCACCGCCTGGCCGATGAGCTGCACGCCGAAGCCCCGGCCCCGGCGGCCCCGCCGGATGCAGGCCAGGGAGATCCACCCCGGCTCCGGCCCCAACTGCACCACGCCCACCGGCTCCTCCTGCAAATAGCCCACCAGCGTCCGCCGGGTTGCCGCGTCCGCCAGCAGGTGCCCCGGGTCGAAGGGCCGGTCCTCGGCGGCGTCCGCCCAGGCCTCCGCGGCGCAGGCCGCCAAAAAGGCCCCCTGCTCCGCCGGCCGCAGCGGCGCAAACCACAGCCCCGGCTCCAGCGCGGTGGCCCGGCGATGGACCTTCTCCCCCGCCAGAAAGGCCGGGATCTGGAGATGGCGGTTGTCGTCCCGGTACACCACCCGCACCGCGCCGTCCGCCGCCTCCAGCAGGGAGACCGCCGTGTTGTCCCCGTGGGGCGTCTCGCCGGCCTGCTCCAGCGTGAGGCCCTGGAGGGTGGCCAGCAGCACCCGGATGGCGTATCCGTGGGAGAATACCGCCACGGTCTTGCCCTCGTTTTCCGCGATGATCTCCCGGAGGGCGGCGCACATCCGGTCCCGGACCTGGGCGGCGGTCTCCGCCCCCGGCGCGTGCCAGCGGGTGAAGTGATGGCTGAAATTCTCCATCTGCTCCGGATCCCGGCGGCAAATCTCCCCCCAGGTCCGCTGCTCCCAGTCCCCCACGCAGATCTCCCGCAGGTCCCGCCGCCGGTGGAGGGGCAGCCCCCGGGGCTTGCAGACGGCGCCGGCGGTGGCGCAGGTGCGGTAGAGGTCGCTGGCGTATACGGCGTCGATGGACACGCCGGCAAACCGCTCCTCCAGCGCCCGGACCTGGCGCCAGCCCCGGTCGGTGAGGATGCTGTCGTACTGGCCCTGGGCGATGCGGTAGAGGTTGCCCTCCGCCTCCGCGTGGCGGATGAGATAGATGCTGGTCATAGTGCCTCCTGAAAAAAATGATTTTCAAGGAGTAGTATAGCCCTTTGCACACATTTTGGCAAATCGGCTTTCGGTGATTTTTTCGCGAAATCCGGGTCATACTAGCTCCAGCCGGAAAAGGAGTGACTGAAATGAAAAGCTGTGCCGGATTTTGGGTCGGTATGGGCGCCGGATTATTGACCGGTGCCGCAGTGGGAATGATGATGCCCGGCGGCAAGGACCCCATGAAAACGCAGGTTGGGAAGAGCATTCACAAGCTGGGTGTCGCCGTGGACCATGCCGTGGACAACATCGTTTCCGAAATGCGCTGACGCGCGGGGGCGGAGGGCGGAAGCCCCCCGCCCTTTTTTGAAAAAACTTGTATTTTAGGCTTGACTTTCCGCCGCCCTCTGCTATAATAATAACGCTGTCGCTCTGCGGCGGCGGGCCGGCGTCTCCCTTTGGGGGGCCTCCGGCAGTTATGGAGAAGTCGCCTAGTTGGTCGAGGGCGCATGATTGGAAATCATGTAGGCCCCTAAAGGGTCTCGAGGGTTCGAATCCCTCCTTCTCCGCCAAAAAAGAAGGAATTTTGTCATTTGACAAAATTCCTTCTTTTTTGTTCCGCCCCGCACAGCAAACACCTGATTCACTCTTATCCGCTGACGGCTCCAAATTTGCGGCGCACTTGCAATTGCTTCGCTACAAACGGCCCCAGCCAATCCGACTACGTTCGTGAAACCTATCGGACTGACTAAAGCCATTTCTTATTTTATCTTACGGGTAGAATAGTTGTCCAGATGCTCGCCACAGTGTCCGATCACCAGCTTCTTTAGTTTTTCAGAGTAGCCGAAGTGGATACTTTGTTTCTGTTTGGGATAGGTAATATGTGCTTCGATATCAACAATCTCCCCGTTCAAATCTGTTTCAAACTGTTTCATAAGTTTTTTGTCACTTCTGGTCGCAGCACCTTCTCCTCGCTTTGCCTCAATCCCGGTTCTCTCGTGAAAGACTGAAAAGATATCTCCACTACCTGTTTTGTAAAGATCCCGCATTGTATTTGCAAGAGCAAAAAAGTCTTTCCATAACTCCTCCGGTGCTAAAGTACAATCCTTGATTGATCTGAGGGCATCGTTAGTAAAAACAAGTTTGTCTGCAAACATCTGAGCAAAGTATGTGACGACAGCCTCTACCGTTCCAGGCAACAGCGACACATCCAAGCGAGCATCCAAAGCAAGTCGAAGACTGCTGTTTTCTTCAGCTGCCGCTTGCATTTGCTCCACTTGGCTCCTCAGGCTAAAGTTTTTCTGCCGTTCTTCATCGATGCTCTGCTGTAGTTGCTCAAGCTCTGCCTCTGCTCTTAGGTATTTTTCTTCTTCCTGAATCGCCAAATCAAAAGTAGCGGTTTTCTCAGTCTCCATCTGATTCAACTGTTCCTGATGCGTCGCTCGAAGTGCCTCCAGACGTTTGTTCCGATTGTATTCTGCCTTCTTTTTTCGGCACTCGTCCAGGCAGAAAAAGGAGTCATAAAAGTGGACATTCTGGGCGAAAGCCCGCACCAGGAAGGAAACCACTCGCTCCTCTCCATAGGTCTCGATATCTCGTGCACTTAAATAACGGTGCTTCGTTGAATCAAATGTATTTGGTTGATAGACTCGGAGTGCTCCCCCATAGCAGGCGTATGTATCGTTCATATACTGCATTTCTTGAGAAAATTCCGGAGCAGAGGTATAGAAAATTAAGGCATTTCCAAAGAGTTTGTCGGCCAGCGGTGCTGCTTGAATTAGATGGATACTCTCCCCAGTCTCTCTATTTACAATTTGGGGGCTGATAAATACATAGGGAAGCTGCCGATTCGGATCATTGATCTTCGCATACAATTCTGGCCAGTCCCCGGCTTTTAGTTGTTTGGCGTTACCTGTCAAAGTATCCGAGCCGCAAAAGGCACGGATCTCCTTATCCGCAATGATATTTCGGATGAGATTTGGAATACTGGGCTCCGGCGTATCCATATAGGGACCGATAAACCCTGCCCGGTCACTGTAGGAAACGACGCAAGAGAAAACCGCTACATCCCTCGACTCCTGTTCATAGCCGATTTCCGTAACCCATTCCCGGTTGGCACACCCTGGTTGAGGCTGCAAATTTTCAATGACTTGGCAAGCCCAATACTGGCTCTCATTTTCTCTACAGTTGAAATATTCCGATTTGATATAAACACTGTTATCTATAGAAGAAATCTGCCCTCCCCATTTCAGTTGGCTCCAGTCCTGAAGCGTTTTTGTAATAATCAGATGCCGTTTCGCGCACTTCTTGCTCTGCCAACTTTTAATGTGCATGATAATCTTCCATAAAATATCGGTCTCAGCATCCTTTCCAGAAATGGAAAACTTGACTTTATAAAACATGGTTGAATTCAAGCCTGGCATAATTCATTCATCCCCTTTAGTTTCAGCAATCAGCATAGACCACTTTTAAATTTTTGATGAATTTTGTTTAATTTTATCACATTTTATATCCTGGATCAATTGAAACAACGTGATTAATACCATTGATTTCTGAAGGCAGCCTATCATTGCATATCAAGAATTTGTGACTTACAACTTTTTGGTCAACGCGAGGCCATGCACCCACGCCGTTGGGCTTCGCCGTGGGTGGGACGGGGGATGCGGGAAGCGCTTTGCCCGGTGCTTCCTCCCAAATGCCCGAATCAAAAAGAAGCCCCGCCTGCGGCGGGGCTTCTTTTTGATTCGGCGCCTGTCTCCCTGTCCTCCGCAGACGAGGGGCCGCAACCAAAGGCTGCGGCCCCTCATTGTTCAAACGGATCTCTCCTGTGGGATCACGCGTCCCCGTCCAGGCGGCGCAGTCCCGCGATGTCGCTGACGGGCAGGGAGAACACCAGGGACTGGGCCTCCGTCTGCATCCCCGCCTGGGCCATGACCGCCTTCATAATGGGCCTGCGGTCCTCTGCCCGGGCCAGGATGAACACCAGTTCCTTCTCCGAGGCAATGGACACGCCGAAAAACTTCTTCGCCAAGTCCGTGCCGGTGCCCTTGGCGTGGACCGCGGTGCCGCCGGTGGCCCCGGCCTCCCGGGCGGCGTCCATCACCAGGTCCGTGTGGCCCTGGTTTGTGATGACCACGATCAGCTCGTGGGTCCCCTCTCGTTCCATGTGCGCCTCCGCCTCCTTTTGCAGCAGATAGTCCCGGGCCGCCGCGCCGCCGATGCTGGACACCGGCACCGTCAGCAAAATGCCCCGGCCCGGCACGTCCAGCCACAAGTCCCGGGCCGCCTGCCGCACCAGGCGGGGCGACCGAGGCGCCACGCACAGCAGCACCGCCTTCTCCGCGGCCTCCAGGCCCAGGCAGTCCAAAATCTCCGTGGTGGCGGTTCCCTGCCCGAAGGCCGTCAGCACCAGGGGGATGCCCTGGGCCTGATACCAGGCCGCAAATTCCCCGCTGCGGCTGCGGTCTGTGATGGTGATGACAAGCACAGCGCCGTCCATGCCACGCGTCCCCCCTTCCGGCCGTTCGTTCCAATTGTTCAAAGTTCGATGATCTCCTCGTCCGCCGGCCGCTCCTCCGCCGGGGCGGCCTTCGCCAGCTTCCGCTGGTAGACCAGGCCCAGCAGCTGAATGGTCAGCAGCGGCGTCATGGCCACCATGGCCACCACGCCGAAGGCGTCGGTGACCACGTTTCCCCCCAGCGCCTCGCAGGCACCCATGGCAAAGGGCAGCAGGAAGGTGGCCGTCATGGGGCCGGAGGCCACGCCGCCGGAGTCAAAGGCGATGGAGGTGAAGATGCTGGGCACGAAGAAAGACAGCACAATGGCCGCCAGGTACCCCGGCACCAAAAAAGTGAAGATGGAGATACCGGTCAGCACCCGGGTCATGGCCAGCCCGATGGACACCGCCACACCGATGGACAAGCTGGTGCTCATGGCCTTGCCGGGGATGGCTCCGGAGGTGATCTCCTCCACCTGCCGGTTCAGCACGTGGACCGCCGGCTCCGCCTGGACGATGAACCAGCCCATCAGCATCCCGATGGGCACCAGCACCCAGCTGTACGTCAGTCCGGCGATCTGGCGGCCCAGGTAGGTCCCCGCCGGCAGAAAGCCCACGTTGACGCCGGTGAGAAAGAGCACCAGCCCCATACCAGTATACAGAAGGCCCACGATGATTTTCAACACTTTTTTTCGCTTCAGCCGCAAAGACACCACCTGGAACACCGCGAAGAACGCCGCGATGGGCGCCAGGCACACCGCCACCTCCCGGGCGTACTCCGGCAGCCCCTCCTGGAACAGGTGCCACAGCATCCGGCTGTCCGCCGCCTCCGGCGCCGCCGCGGGCACGTAGGTCCCGGCGGCGGGGTACAGCATGGCCAGCACCAGCACCGCCAGGATGGGCCCCACGGAGCACAGTGCCACCAGGCCGAAGCTGTCCTGGGCGGCGTCCTTGTCGCTGCGGATGGAGGAGACGCCCAGGCCCAGGGCCATGATGAAGGGCACCGTCATGGGCCCGGTGGTGACGCCGCCGGAGTCGAAGGCGATGGCCAGGAAGTCCCCGGGCACCAGGGCCGCCAGGGGAAACACCGCCGCGTAGGACACGATCAGCAGCCATCGCAAAGGCACCCGGAACAAAATCCGCAGCAGGGCGACCACCAGGAATATCCCCACGCCCACCGCCACGGCCCCCACCAGATGGGCGTTGGGCACGCCGGGCACCTGCTCCGCCAGCACCTGGAGGTCCGGCTCCGACACGGTGATGACCACGCCGATGAGAAAGCTCACCGACACCACCACCCACAGCTTCCGGGATCGGGTCATCCGGGCGCCCACCCGCTCGCCGATGGGGATCATGGCGGTCTCCGCCCCCAGGGTGAACAGCCCCATGCCGGCAATCAGCAGCACCGCGCCGATGAGAAAGGCCAGCAGCACCTCCACCGGCACCGGCGCCACCGTGAAGCACAGCACCAGCACGATGGCGGTGATGGGCAGCACGGAGGCCAGGGCCTCCCGCATCTTCTCCCCCAGGATGGTCTTGGTCTGGCCCGCACTCTCCCGCCACTCCGTCCGCAGGACGCCCAATCGCTTCACCTCCACAAACATTCCAAAAGCCGACAAAAGCCTCGTGTGTTCCATGATACCATATTTGGAGGGGCTTCTCCACGCGAAATGGCCCGCTTTTGGGATTTTAGCGGTTTCTTCACAGGGGCGGGTTTTTGGCATCCTGCGGAAAATGTTACGGATTGGTCACAATCTTTTCGGCCGGTTCCGGTATAATTGGAAAAGAATCCACTCCGCCGTCGCCGGCGAAAAAGGAGGGCTTTCCATGCAGTGTCTGATCCAGGACATTCCGCTGGGGCGAAACATCCGGGCGGCCCGCCTGGCCCGGCACATGACCCAGTCCCAGGTGGCCCAGCAGCTCCAGCTGCTGGGGAGCCTGATGTCCCGCAGCACCCTGGCGGGCATCGAGTCCGGCCGCCGGAACATCAAGGCCGGCGACCTTCAGGCGCTCAAGCAGGTCCTGGGCGTGGAGTACGACGCCTTTTTCCAAGTGTGAGTTCCATTTCTTCAAAGGAAGTGACCTTGTATGAAAACCGGTCTGGTTCTGGAGGGCGGCGCCCTGCGGACCATCTTTTCCGCCGGCGTGCTGGACGCCTTTTTGGACGGGGGGCTGCCCCTGCCGGACTACACCATCGGCGTCTCCGCCGGCATTGCCTACGGCGTCAGCTACCTCTCCCGGCAGAGCCGCCGGAACCTGAAACTGCTGACCACCTTTGCCAATGACCGCCGCTACATGGGCTGGCGGAACCTGGCCGACCGGGAGAACCGGTGCTACTTCGGGCTGAAATTCTCCTACGAGACCATCCCCAACCAGCTCCTCCCCTTTGACTACGACACCTTCGACGCCTACCCCGGCACGGTGGAGGCGGTGGTCACCAATCTGGACACCGGCCGGGCGGACTACCTGCCCGTCCCCCGGCGGGACAGCCCCAACCTGCTGCTGGAGGCCACCTGCGCCATTCCCCTGATGTTCCCGGTGTTCCACATCGGCGGCCAGCCCTATCTGGACGGCGGCTGCGCCGATCCCATCCCCTGGCGCCGCGCCCTGGAGCTGGGCTGCGACCGGCTGGTGGTGGTCCTGACCCGGGAGCGGGACTACCGCAAGGAGACGGACCGGAGCCTCCCGGTGCTGGAGCGGACCTTCCGCAAATACCCCCGGTTTCTGGAGACCATGCGCCGCCGGGCGACGGCTTACAACGAGAGCCGGGCGGCCCTCTTCGCCTTGGAGGCGGCGGGCGGCGCCCTGGTCATCGCGCCGGAGGACACCCTGGGCTGCTCCCGGACGGAGCGGGACGTGGAGGTGCTCCGGGCGCTGTGGCAGTCCGGCTATTTTGCCGGCCGCCGCTCCGCCGAGGCGGTCCGCGTCCTGTGGGAGGGCGGCGCCCCCCTTTGATCCCGCGGCGCCGGTCCGGAGGGCCGGCGCCTCTTTTTGTGTTTCTCACAAAGTTTTTCCCATTTCTCCCGGCCGCGCCCCGGCATTTTACCCATTTCTTACAAAAATCGCCCCGGCCTCTTTCCTCCCCCGGCATTTACATATATAATGGATTCGCTGCATAAGCATATCTGATTGATACCATTAGCCGCCGCGGCGGCTGATGGTGTTTCCTTGCGGCACGGCGCAAATCTTGTAAATATGGGAACGGATAAAGGAGCATTGGCATGGACATCTTTTCTGTCTTTACCCTCTGCGGCGGCCTGGCCTTCTTCCTCTACGGCATGAACACCATGTCCAAGAGCCTGGAGAAGATGGCGGGCGGCAAATTGGAACGCCTCCTGAAACGCATGACCTCCAGCCCCCTGAAGAGCCTGCTGCTGGGCGCCGGCATCACCATCGCCATCCAGTCCTCCTCCGCCATGACGGTGATGCTGGTGGGCCTGGTGAACTCCGGCGTCATGGAGCTGGGCCAGACCATCGGCGTCATCATGGGCTCCAACATCGGCACCACCCTGACCGCCTGGATCCTGTCCCTGACGGGCATTGAGAGCGAGAGCGTGTTCATCAACCTGCTCAAACCGGAGAATTTCTCCCCCCTGGTGGCCCTGGCGGGCATCATCCTCATCATGGGGTCCAAAAAGCAGCGCCGCCGGGACATCGGCCGGATCATGGTGGGCTTCGCCATTTTGATGTACGGCATGGAGCTGATGAAGCAGGCCGTCAGTCCCCTGGCCGACATGCCCCAGTTCTCCAGCCTGCTCACTGCCTTCAACAATCCCCTCTTGGGCGTGCTGGTGGGCGCGGTGTTCACCGGCGTCATCCAGTCCTCCGCCGCGTCCGTGGGCATCTTACAGGCCCTGGCCCTCACTGGCTCCATCACCTACGGCATGGCCATTCCCATCATCATGGGCCAGAACATCGGCACCTGCGTCACCGCCCTGCTCAGCTCCATTGGCGTGAACCGCAACGCCAAACGGGTGGCGGTCATCCACATCTCCTTCAACGTCATCGGCACCCTGGTGTGCCTGATCCTCTTCTACGGCGGCCACGCCATCTTCCACTTCGGCTTTATGGAGTTCTCGGTGGGCGCCGTGGGCATCGCCCTGTGCCACACCGTGTTCAACGTGTTCACCACCCTGCTGCTCCTGCCCTTCTCCCGCCAGCTGGAAAAGCTGGCGCGGAGATTGGTGCGGACGGAGAACAAGACCGAGCAGTTCGCCTTCCTGGACCCCCTGCTGATGCGGACCCCCGGCGTGGCCATCAACGAGTGCGTGTCCATGGCCAACCGCATGGGCAAACTGGCCCACGAGACGCTGCTCCTCGCCATCGACCAGCTCTCCGGCTACACGGAAACCCGGGAGGCCCAGATTCTCTCCAATGAGGACAAGCTGGACACCTACGAGGACCATTTGGGGGCCTACCTGGTGGAGATCTCCCAGCACGGCGTGTCCATGAGCGACATCCAGACCGTCTCCCGCCTGCTCCACGCCATCAGCGACTTTGAGCGCATCGGCGACCACGCCCTGAACCTCCAGGAGTCCGCCCAGGAGCTCCACGAGAAGGACCTCCACTTCTCCCGGACCGCCGAGGCGGAGCTCCAGGTGCTGCTGGACGCCCTGCGGGACATCATGGCGCTGTCCTTCGCCTGCTTCTCCGCCGACGATCCCCAGGCCGCCCGGACCGTGGAGCCCCTGGAGGAGACCATCGACCAGCTGATCGAGGAAATCCGTCTGCGTCACATCCGCCGCCTCCAGACCGGGGAGTGCACCATTCAATTGGGCTTCGTCCTCAACGACCTGCTCACCAACTTCGAGCGGGTGTCCGACCACTGCTCCAACATCGCCGTATGCATCATCGAAGAGCGAGACGGCGGCCTGAACCGCCACGCCTACCTCCACGACGTCAAGGTGGCAGGGGATTTCAACACCACGCTGAAGCAGGACATGCAGAAATACCGCCTGCCCACCCCTTAAACGAAAAAGGGACAAGCCCTCCGGCCTATGGCCGGAGGGCTTTCATTTGCCGATAAGGTCTCCCAGCGGTTCGCCGCCGGGACCATGAGCCGCAAAGGGAATCCCGCTTTGCCGCGGCGTGTGCGCGGCAAAGCGGGCGTTTCGATCCCCGGGTGCGCTCCCGGCGGACCGCACTCCTCCCGGGCGCGTACCCGCGGCTCCCTCGGGCAGTCGCAAGCCCTCTGGTTGACGCCGGAGGGCCTGTCTCAACGGTCCAGATACCGCTCTGCCATGTGGGCCGCCACGGCGCCGTCCGACGCCGCGGTGACGATCTGCCGCAGGGGCTTGGCCCGCAGGTCCCCGGCGGCGAACACCCCGGGCACCTCCGTCCGGGTGGTCTCGTCCGCCAGCACGTATCCCCACTCGTCCAGGGCCACCTGCCCCGCCAGCAGCGCCGTGCTGGGACGGCGGCCAATCGCCACAAACACCCCGTCGCAGGCCACCTCCCGCCGCTCCCCCGTGGGCAGGTCCGTGTAGGCCGCGCCCTGGACGGCGCTCTCCCCCAGGATGGCCTCCACCCGGGCGTTCCAGAGGAAAGCCACGTTCTCCGCCGCCTCCAGCCGGCGGAGGTACTGCCGCTCCGCCCGCAGGGTGTCCCGCCGGTGGAGGAGGTACACCTGCCGGCACAGGCGGGACAGCGTCAGCGCCTCTCCCGCCGCGGAGTTGCCGCCTCCGGCCACCACCACCGTCTTTCCCTTGAAAAAGGCCCCGTCGCAGGTGGCGCAGTAGCTGACGCCCCGGCCCCGCAGGGCCTCCTCCCCCGGCACCTCCAGCCGCCGGGGCGCCGCGCCCATGGCGCAGATCACCGCCCGGGCGGTATAGGTATTTTGGGCCGTCTCCGCCCGCTTGGCCTCCCCCGCCAGCGCCAGGGCCGACGCCGCCTCCCACCGGAACACCGCCCCGGCCGCCTCCGCTCCCCGGCGCAGCCGCTCCGCCAGCTCCATGCCGCCCACCAGCTCCACCCCGGGGTAGTTCTCCACCTCCTCGGTGGTGCCCAGCTGTCCGCCGGGCTCCGTCCCCGCCAGCACTAACGTCCGCAGCCCTGCCCGGGCGGCGTACAGGGCGGCGGCGTCTCCCGCCGGGCCGCTGCCAACGATCAAAACATCCTCCATATGGCCCCTCCGTCCGTTGAAAATCATGCATAGTATCCGCCGCTTTGCAAAAAATACCCCCATCAACGAAAGCAGGAGGAACTTTCCATGGCCGTTTCTTTTCAGGACAGCGAGACTTTGAAGAACCTGATGCGCTCCTTCGCCGGCGAGAGCCAGGCCCGGAACCGCTACACCTTCGCCGCCTCGCTGTGCAAGCAGCAAAAGCTCCACGTGCTGGAGGCGGTGTTCCAGTTCACCGCCAGCCAGGAGAAGGAGCACGCGGAAATCTTTTACAACCACATGAAGGAGCTGGGGGGCCAGACCGTCCAGATTGACGGCGGCTACCCCGTGGACTACACCCGCGACGTGGTGCAGCTGCTGCGCTACGCCCAGCACAACGAGTACGAGGAGTTCGACCCGGTGTACAAGGCCTTCGGCGAAACCGCCCGGGAGGAGGGCTTCGCCCCGGTGGCCGCCTCCTTCCAGCAGATCGCCCGGATTGAGCAGACCCACGGCAACCGCTTCGGTCACTTCGCGGACCTGCTGGAGAGCGGCAAGCTCTTCGTCTCCGACACCCAGTGCGGCTGGATGTGCCTGAACTGCGGACACATCCACGAGGGGCTGGAGGCCCCCAAGAGCTGCCCCGTCTGCGACCACGACCAGGGCTTTTTCATCCGCCTGGAGATGGTCCCCTACGGCGGTGCCTCCGTGCTGAACCGCTGAAAACCTTCCAAAAAGAGCGCCGCGGCAGATGCCGCGGCGCTCTTTTTCCGCCCAGGGCCCCCGCCCCCGCAATACAAAGGGCGCCCCCGCCCATCCGGCGGGGACGCCCTGACAAAACCGGAACCGCGCGGTCCTCAATAGCCCACAATGAGGCCCTTTTCCATGGCGTAAAAGCTGGTGAGCCCCCGGCAGGGCAGGATATCCACCCGCTTTACCGGCAGGTCCGCCAGAATCTGCTCCTTCAGCCGCAGGGCCCCCGCCAGATTCTCGCAGTGGGAGATGACCACCTCTCCCCCGGCGCAGTCCTTGCTGGCCGCCATCAGGGCCGTGAGGGCCTTGTAGGTCTTGGCCTCCCCCCGGGCCTTATCCGCCACATGGATGGTGCCCTGCAGCGTGGCCTCGGCGATGACGTGGATGCCCAGCGTGTGGAGCAGCGTGCCGACCAGCGGGCGCATCCGCCCGTTTTTAATGAGGTTGTCGAAGCTCTCCAGGGTGAAGCAGGTCCGCAGCGCCGCCTGGTACACCCGCAGCTGATTGCAGATGTCCTCAAACTCCGCCTCGGGGTCCGCCTCCACCAGCTCCCTGGCCCGGCGGATCAGCAGCACCATCGCCCCGGCGGTGGCCTTGGAGTCGATGATGCAGATCTCCTTCTCCGGGTGCTCCTCCAGCACCATCTCCCGGCCCAGTACGGCGGCGTTGTACGTGCCGGAGAGGTTGCAGGAGATGGTGAAGCACACCGTCCGGTCCCCCTTTTCAAAGGCCCGGGCAAAGGCCGCCGGGGAGGGGCAGGCGGTGGAGGAGGCGCTCTTCTCCGCGGCCATGGCCGCCAGCAGCTCCCCCACTTCCAGTTGGTCGTTGTCCACGAATTCCCGCTCGCCCACCTGCAGCCGCAGCGGCACCGTCTCAAACCGCATCAGCTCGCTCTCGAAGTCGCTGGTCCGCAGGTCGCAGCTGCTGTCACACACAATATTCCAAGTCATATGATTCTCCTTGTAATATAGTTTTGTATATCATATTTTACACCATCATACCGCGTCTGCCGCTGTTTGTCAATGCCCAAACGCCTTCCTCTTGACAGGTCCGCCTTTGGGTGGTATGGTAGTAACTGTTCTGTTCAAAACTGTTTTTTGCAAAACAAACGGAGGTGTCCCATGGCCATATCCTATACCCGTCTGCTGCAATTCTATCAGCAGTTCGGGCGGTTTTATGCCCGCCAATTTGCGCCGCTGCTGGCCCAGAGCGGCCTGTCCATGCGGGAGATGAACGTGCTGCTGTTTTTGAGCAACAACCCCGGCTATGATACCGCCCGGGACGTGACGGAGTTCCGGGGCCTGTCCAAGTCCCAGGTGTCCCAGGCGGTGGAGCTGCTGGCGGCCCAGGGGCTGCTGCACCGCAGGCCCGACGGGACGGACCGGCGGATCGTCCACCTGGCCCTGGCGGAGGAGGCCCTGCCTCTGGCCCGGCGGGCCCAGGCGGTGCAGAGCGCCTGCGCTGCCCGGCTGTTCTCCGGCTTTTCCCCGGAGGAATCGGAACAGTTCCAGGCCTTTTTGGAGCGGGTGCTGGACAACGGAGACGCTTTGGCGGAGGAGGGCGGCAGATGAGCGGACCAAAAGGCGTGGATCTGGGCACGGGGAGCGTGGGGAAGCTGCTGTTTTCCCTGGCGCTGCCCACCATCACCTCCCAGATCGTCAACATGCTCTACAACCTGGTGGACCGGGTGTACATCGGCCACATGACGCCGGTGGACACCGTGGGCCAATTGGCCCTCACCGGCGTGGGCGTCTGCCTGCCCATCATCATGGTGATCTCCGCCTTCGCGGCCCTGCTGGCCATGGGCGGCGCCCCCCGGGCCTCCATCTCCGAGGGGCGGGGCGACGTGCGTCAGTCGGAGCACATCATGGGCAACTGCTTCACCATGCTGCTGGTGGTGTCCCTGGTGCTGTCGGTGGTGTTCCGGGTGTATGCCAGGCCCCTGCTGCTGACCTTCGGCGCCAGTGAGAACACCATCGGCTACGCCCTGGACTACATGCGGATTTACGCCCTGGGCACCGTTTTTGTGGAGCTGACCCTGGGTATGAACGCCTATATCACCGCCCAGGGCTTCACCACCGTCAGCATGAAAACGGTGCTGATCGGTGCCGTTTTGAACACCATTTTGGACCCCATCTTCATCTTCGGGCTGAACATGGGCGTCCGGGGGGCGGCGCTGGCCACCATCTTGTCCCAGGCGGTGTCGGCGGTGTGGGTCCTGCGGTTCCTGCTGGGGAAGCAGACCAAGTGGCGGCTGCGGCGGGAGGACCTGCGGCCCCAGGCCAAGGTGGTCCTGCCCTGTCTGGCCCTGGGCCTGGCCCCCTTCATCATGCAGTCCACGGAGAGCCTCATCGCCGTGTGCTTCAACTCCTCTTTGCTGAAGTACGGCGGGGACATCGCCGTTGGCGCCATGACGGTGCTCACCAGCATCATGCAGTTCGCCATGATGCCTCTCCAGGGCCTGACCCAGGGGGCCCAGCCCATCATCAGCTACAACTTCGGCGCCCGGAACGCCCACCGGGTGCGGGCGGCCTTCCTCTGCCTGCTGAAAGCCTGCGTCACCTACTCCTTGGCGCTGTGGATTCTGGTGCAGCTGTTCCCCCGGATGTTCGCCCTGATTTTCAACAGCAACCCCGACCTGGTGAACTACGCCGCCTGGGCCCTGCGGATCTATATGGCCGCCACCGGCATTTTCGGCGTTCAGATCGCCTGCCAGCAGACCTTTATCGCCCTGGGCAACGCCAAGACCTCCCTGTTTTTGGCAGTGCTGCGGAAAATCATCCTGCTGGTGCCCCTGATCTATATCCTGCCCAATTTCTTTGCCAACAAGGCCTTCGCCGTGTTCCTGGCGGAGCCGGTGGCGGACTTTCTGGCGGTGTGCACCACGGCGATTCTGTTTGCCCTTCAATTCAAAAAGAGCATGGCGGAGCTGGAGGGGGATCCCTCCGGGAAATAGCGCACCGCTTCCAAAGCAGCCGGTTTGGCCGTCAGGCCGGACCGGCTGCTTGGATTCTGGGGGGTTGTTCCACATGGGGCCGCCGTGCCCCGGTGGGGAGCGGGGGAGTTTCGCCCCAGGGGCAGGACGGGAAAATCCGCGCATCGGCGCAGGGGCGGGAGAACGCCGCCCCACGGGGGGTGAGGGACGACCGCGCAGAACGCGGCCATCCCCCACTCTCCCGGGAACGCAGGAAGGCCGGTCCGGCAAACGCCGGACCGGCCTCTTTTCACTTCTCCCGCGGCAGAATCAAATTCAGCAGCACCGCCATCAGCGTGGCGATCACCACCGGAGACTTGCCGAAGATCATGGTCACCGCCTCCGGAAACTGGCTCAGCGCGGCGCTGGCCTGGGAGATCCCCACGCCCAGGGCGGCGGACAGCCCCACGATGGTGGTGTTCCGGGCGGTCAGCTCCTGGGACGCGATGAGCTTCATGCCGGTCATGGCGATGGTGGAAAACACGGTGATGGTGGCGCCCCCCAGCACGCACTGGGGAATGGTGGTCAGCACCGCCGCAAATTTGGGGGACACCCCCGCCAGCAGCAGAAAGCCCCCCGCCAGGGCAAACACCGTCCGGTTCACCACCCGGTTGGTGGTGACGATGCCCACGTTTTGGGAATAGGTGGCGGTGGGCAGGCCGCCGAAGAGGGCCGTCAGGATGTTGGTGGCGCCGTAGGCGATGATGCCGCCCTGGAGCTCCCGGTCCGTGGGGTCCCGGTCCATGCCGCCCACGGTGGTGGCGGTGAAATCCCCGATGGCCTGAATGGAGTTGATGGCGAACAGCAGCCCCACCGCGATGCAGCTGGGGGCGTCGAAGCTGACGCCGAAGTGGAGAAAGCGGGGCAGGGAGAACCAGGCCGCCGTCCCCACGTCGGCAAAGCTCACCATGCCGAAGAGCGCCGCCACGCCGTATCCGAACACCATGCCCAGCAGGATGGAGGCCAGCTTGCAAAGTCCCTTCCCATAGTGGTTCAGCACCATCACCGCCGTCAGCGTCAGGGCGGCCACCAGCCAGTTCTGCCAGGAGCCGTAGACCAGCGCCTCCGAAAGGCCCTTGGCCGCCACGGCCTCTGCCGTGTTTCCGGTGCCGCCGGCCATGTAGTTGATAGCGGTGGGGTAGAGGGAGAGGCCGATGGTGAAGACCACCGTCCCAGTGATGACCGGCGGGAACAGCAGGCGGATGCGCTTGACGAACACCCCCACCAGAATCGCCACCACGCCGCCCACCAGCATGGCTCCGGCAATGGCGGAGATGCCGCCGCCGGAGGCGGCGATGGCCTGCATGCTGGGCACATAGGCAAAGCTGACCCCCAGAATCACCGGCAGACCGGAGCCGAACCGCCCCCCGATGGGGAAGAGCTGGAACAGCGTGCACACGGCGGACATCACCAGGGAGGCCTGGATCAGCAGCACCCGGTCCGCCTGGCCCAGCCCCACGGCCCCGGCGATGATGATGGGCGGCGTGACGCAGCCCACAATCATGGCCACCAGATGCTGAAACGCCAGAGAGACGGAGGTGCCCAGCGGCGGGACGCCCCGGAACTGAAACAGCAGACTGCGGGAGTTGGGTATTTCCATGGCGGTGTTCCCCTTTCAAACCCTGTTCGTCGTTTTTTCCGATTTCTCCTCTATGATACCACAGCTTTTGGTGAAAGCAAACAAAATTTTTGATTGTCTAAAAATCTTTGCAGAACAGAAGC
>NZ_UQXD01000015.1 GCF_900544955.1 uncultured Oscillibacter sp. | reverse complement strand
ACCCGCCACCGCATCCGCCAGGATATTCACGCCGCCAAGGCGGCTCAACAGGAGGAAGAGGCGGACGCACAGCGGAGCGATCCGCCCGCCAGTCGGGAGGAATGACATGAAACTCTTCATTTTAGGGGGAACAGGCGTCATCAGCAGGGAGATCGTCCGGCAGGCGCTGGAGCAGGGACATGAGGTTACGATCTTCAACCGGGGTACGCGGACCAGCCCCTCTGCGGGGAAGGTGCGGGTTCTCACCGGCGACCGCCACGACAAGGAGGGCTTTGCACGGCTGATGTCCACGGTGGACGCGGAGGTGGTGATCGACATGATCTGCTTCCGGGAGGAGGATGCCCGGCAGACCGTGGAGACCTTCCGCCACCGGGCAAAGCAGTTGATTTTCACCTCCTCCATCGCCGCCTACGACCGGCCCTACCACAGCTTCCCGATTCGGGAGTCGTGCGAGGGCCTGCGGACGGACCCCGCGTTTCAGTACGGTTTTCAAAAGGCGGAGATGGAGCGCTACCTGCAGGGGGAGATGGCGTCGTCCCCGGCGGCCATCACGATTCTCAGACCCTCGCTGACCTTCGGCGCCGGGGCCGCCAACTTCGGCATGCTCCGCCAGAACCGGAACGTCCTGCGCCGGATCCGGGAGGGGAAGCCGGTGGTCATGACGGGAGAGGGCGTGATCCCGTGGAGCTTTACCTTTGTGCCGGATTTGGCGGCGGCGTTTCTGCTGGCCTGCGGAAATGAGCGGACCTACCGGGACTGCTTCCACGTCACCAATACGGAGACAGTGGTCTGGGAGGACCTCTACCGGGCCCTGGGCCATGTGGCGGGCAGGGAGCCCCTTCTCTACTACGTGCCCTCCGCGCTGCTGCGAAAGTGCGCCCCGGGAGTCTGCGAGCATCTGAATTTTGAAAAGGTCCACTTCTCCTGCTTCTCCAACGAGAAATTCCAAACAGCCGCTCCGGCCTACGCGCCCAAGGTCACCCTGGAGGAGGGCGTCCGCCAGCTGGCGCAGTGGTGGGAGGAGACGGACTTCCCCTACGATGCGGAAAAGGAACAGGTGGAGGACCGCATCTGCGCCGCCTACGAGCGATTCGCCCGGGAGCTGGAGACGTGCATGGGACCGCTGAACTGAGGGGCTCCGCCCCTTCGCTCCCATTCAAGGCCGCTGCTCTTTGCGATTGCGGACAAAAGAGCGCCCGGAGCCAGCCACGGTGCCTCGGGGAAGTCCCCCGAACCCGTTGGCGGCGGCCGGGTGCTCTTTCTTACGGACAGCACGCGCATTTTTCGGTAAGTTGCGCGTGAGAGGAACACTGCCTCCGGGTGCGTCGCCATGCCGACGGTGCCCGACTTTGGAGGGCGGTGTTCCTTTTTTCCGTTTCAGCGGAGCCTGCCGGGCTCTCCGGCGCCTACCCTCTTTCCGGCGACGGCGGCCTTCCCCGCAGGAAGCGGGGAAGGCCGCCGCTTGCATGTTGGGCGGCGGTGCGGACGGCCATCGGACAAAAGAAAAACCTCGCTTCTGAAAAGAAGCGAGGTGTAGGTCATCTCTTTCGACAAAAATCCCATAGTGTTTCCTCCGTTTATCCAGATGGACAATTGATTACCGCCCCAGGCGGGTTCAATAATACAGCTCATCCGCTAGGTTGCCGTAGATATCAGCAGACGGCTTTGCATATAAATTCCGGTATTGCACCGAAATGCCCGACAGAGACCAGGGGTCCACGCAGCCGTTGGCCACGGCTGCGTCCAGTGCCTCTGCGGAGATCAGATGCCGCTTCCGGCGTAACCGTACAGTCCCAGGAGCTTATTTTCCATCCTGCTTTTTCCTCCTCTGGGCGAGCTTGTATTGGATATAGTCTCTCGCATCGGCCCAAAGCTCGTCCATCTCTTCGTCTGACAGGTCCTCGCCGCCTTCGAAAAACGCGGCCATGATATCGCCCTTGCTGATGGCGTCTGAATCGGACACGGTTTTTTCCTTGTGTTTAGAGCCCTTGCCTGGTAGAAGATATTCAGTAGTGGTTTCCAGGACTTCAGCAATTTGTGACAAATATTTTGTGTAAGACTGCAATTCACGTGTTTTCCAACGTGTAATTGCATTTTTTTCGCGCCAATTCTATTTACGAGATCCTGCTGACTTAGACTTGATTCTGCCAAAAGATCAAATAAACGATCAACTGTGTCCAATGGAATCACTTCCTCGGAGGTATCCAAAAACGGAACTATAGTAATAACCATAGAGAAACAAACCGCCGGGAAAGCATGGCGGCAAGGGCAACCCGCATGTCCGGGGCAAGGCACCGTGCAAGTTCTACAGGTGCCGCCCCCGATATAAACCGCAAGAAAAGTATATCACGGGCAGAAAGCTGTTTCGAGTGTCAACCGAAGGGAGATGAATTACATGACATACCCGTACAAAAACGAGTATGAGATGCGGCGGAAGGAGGACTGCTGATGAGCCAGCAGAGCCGGCTGGATAAGGGCGCGTGGGACACCTTCTGGCGGGTCTGGGCGCGGCGGCTGGAAAAAGCTGCCCGAGGCGAAGGCGACGGCGCTGTACGCGGCGGGAAAGGCGGTTTAGCCGCTGCTTAAAAAGCAGATCAACCAGCGCGTCGGAGACCGGCGGGGGCGGGTCCAGAGGTGGCAGGAGCTGCGGCGGGGCAGCAGGGGCGGCTATGTGGCGGTTTCACCGGCGTTTGAAGATGTATCGGTGAACCGGACGGAGGACCGCATCGTGACGTCCGCAGATATTACGCAGTATCTGGAGAAGGGACACCGCATCCGGCCGCCCTCCGGCAGGGCCAAGCGGTATCAGCCGCGGATCAGAAGCGGCAGGCTCTATGTGCCGGGCAGACAGTTTCACAGCTGGACCAAACCGGACGCGATGCGGGCCGCCGTCCCGGCGGCCAGAAAGGGTATCACGGACTGGCTGGAGGAGCTTGCGGAACTAGATGATGCATGACAGTCAAATCGCGGGAGAGTTTTTTGTGCAAAACGGAGAAATCAAAAAAGAGCGAAGCATATGCCCGGCGGCGTGCAAATTTCCCGGGACGGTGACGGTTTATGGAGCGGCAGCGTCGCCGCTTAGAAAGGAGGCGGCTGTGAACATCACGCCGGAAAAAACAACGGACGCCGTGAGGGCAGCGGTGGAGGCGGCAATTCCAGGGGAGCGGATATATGTGGACGTGACGCCGGAGAATTTTCAGCGGCCCTGCAGCCTGGTGGAACTGGTGAAGCTGGAATTGGACACCCGGTCCCTGGGACGGAGCCTGGTGGGGCTGCGGTATCAGTACAAGCTGACCACCTTCAGCGAGGTGGACCAGGTGCACAATTCTCACCTGCCGGTGCTGGATTTGCGGGCCATGGCGCTGCTGGGAGCTTTCGCCTCCGGGTATGTGCCGGTGGAGGACCGGGCTATGCAGGTGACGGCTCTCACGGCAGACACCAGCCTGTACGACTGCGCGGTGGTGACGCTGGCCCTGGAACTGGCGGTGGCCCGCGAGGCGTACTGCCCGGCGGAGCTGCTGCCCGCGATGCGGGAACTATCCACAAGGTATATCACAAAGGAGGAAACAAACCATGAGTAAATTGACCATGCCGACGCTGACGGTGGCATTCCGTGAGCGGGCAAACACCGCGGCGGCCAGAAGCCGGAAGGGCACGGTGGCCTTTCTGATCCGGGACGCGGCGGCGGACGAGGAGGCCCTGACGTATACGCTGACCTCCACGGCGCAGATTCCCAAGACGCTGGGGACGGCCAATCAGGCGTCTGTCCGGCGGGTGTTTCTGGGGAACGGGAATCCCCCCAGGAAGGTGCTGCTGTACGTGATGGGCGCAGCGGACACCCTGACGGCGGACAGCGCGGCGCTGACCTGGCTGGCCACGCAGAAATTCGACTATCTGGCGGGGCCGGACGATCTCACAGCCGCCGAGGCGGCGGTGGTGAAGACCTGGATCGTGAACCAGCGCAGCGACAACCACGCCGTGTACAAGGCGGTGCTGCCGAACCTGGCAGCGGACAGCGAGGCCGTCGTGAACTTTGCCGCCGACGGGATTCTGGCGGACGGCGCCACCTACGACGCCGCGGGCTACTGCGGCCGGATTGCCGGGCTGATCGCGGGAACCCCCATGACCCAGTCCGTGACCTACGTGGCGCTGCCGGAGGTGACGGACATCCGCCGGATGACCCTGGCGGAGATGGACGAGGCCGTGGGGGCCGGCAAGCTGATCCTGTACCACGACGGCGAGAAGGTGAAGCTGGGGCGGGGCGTGAATGCCCTGACCACCGTGACCGGGAAGAGCGAGGTGTGGAAGAAAATCAAGATTGTGGAGCTGCTGGACATGATGCAGCAGGACATCCGGTTGACGATTCAGGACCAGTACATCGGAAAGGTGTCCAACAGCTACGACAACAAGCTGCAGCTGGTGACGGCCGTCTCCGTCTATTTGCAGGCGCTGGCCAAGGACGGCCTCATCGAAGCGGATTTCACCGTTGGCATCGACGTGGACGCCCAGGACGCCTGGCTGCAGGAGGCGGGTGTGCCCACCGCAGAGATGAGCGAGCAGGAGGTCAAGGAGGCCAACACCGGCACCCACGTGTTTTTACAGCTTTTCGTGACGCCCATCGACGCCATGGAAGATGTGGCCGTGCAGATTGATCTTTGAGGGAGGTAATGAAACATGGCATTTGAGAACGCAGCCCGTGTGATGAACGGCACCTGGGGCCAAATCTGGGAGGAGGGCGCCGAGGTGGCAGAGGTCTCGGCCTTCCAGGTGAAGCTGACGAAGAACTTTGACACCATCAGCCTGTGCGGACAGATGGCGGAGGACCGGAAGCTCACCGGTGTGAAGATCACCGGCAGCATGACGCTGCACAAGGTGTATACCCGGGGGGCGGAGGACGTGGCCGCCGCTATGACGGGCCGGGACCTGCGCAAGACCCTGGTGGGCAAGCTGGCGGACCCGGACGCCTACGGCGCGGAGCGGGTGGCCGTGTACGGCGTGAGCTATGACGAGGAGACGGTGATGGACTGGGAGGCCGCCAAGGCCGGGAGCATCACCATCCCCTTCCAGGCCACCGGCGTGGAGTACCTGGATAAAGTGAATGCCGGATAAAGAGGGAGCGGGCTCCCCCTTTCAATTCCCCACCACCAGTCTGTGGACTGGTGAGCGGCGCCCAAGGCGCCTGGGTCGGGGAATTTTCGCCAGGTACACGCCCTGCAAAAAATGATAAAAAGGCCGCCCGGATGGGCGGCAGGAATTGACAAAAAGCGGCGGACTGTATAAGATGAATACAGGCGCTGTTACATAAAAGCGGTTAGCCACTCCCTTGTGAAAGGGGGTGATGCAATTGTGGGACACCGATGGAAGCAATTCCTGCGGATTCTGGTGTGTTTGGCCCTTGCGGTCTACATACTGACCATAAAAGCGTGTTAGCCGCCCGGCTGCCACCGAACGGCTAACGTGAGCATTGCTTGCGGAACTGTCAGGGGCTAACCGTTTTGTAACAGCGCCCTTTCTATCTTCATTATAGCCGAACGAGCCGCTTTGTCAAGGGAGACAGGGCGGCTTTCTTGCCGCCCGGAAAGGGAACGGTATGAGCGACGAGAAGAAAGTGAGCACGCTGGACGTGCTGCTGCGGCCGGAGCTGCCAGACGTGCGGAAGAGCCTTGAGAAAAAGCAGGTGGAGCTGCCCCGGCTGACGGAGCTGGCCGGAGAGCCGGTTGTGTTCACCCTGCGGGGGCTGACCTACGACAAGGTGCGGGAGCTGCAGGAAAAGGATGATGGCCTGCGGGCGCTGTACATCGTGCTGGAGGGCTGCGAGGACCCCAACTGGAGGGACACGGCGCTGCTGGACCCGTCCAGAGGCATGGCCACGCCTTTGGACGCCATCAAGGCCCGGCTGCTTCCCGGTGAGATCGAGGACCTGAGCCGGGAGATCCAGCGGCTGACCGGGTACCTGCGCAGGACCATTGCCGACGTAAAAAACGCCTAGAGGCGGGGGACGAGCCGGAACTGCTCTATCTGTTTTACCTGTTCCATGCGCACCACTGGGGCCTGCGGGACCTGCGGGCGCTCTGCGAATGCCGGGACGGGTGGCAGGAGATCATCCGGGAGTTCTCCGCCTACGAGGCGGAAAAGCGGGCGGAGGCTGTGGGGAGATGAAAGCCCGCCCTCCCGGGCAGGAGGGCGGAAGTCTACGCACGGTAGCCGCTGGACCAGATCGCCCAGGCGAGGCTGGCGGGAGCGGCCAGAATCAAAACCACGGCAATTCCCCCGTACATATAAGAGCGAAGCAGGCCGGGAACAAAGAGGAGCGCCATCAGGCACAGAACGACGGTCTCGGCCCAGATGAGCCAGCGGAGCTGATAACACATCCCGCGGGCGGAGGGGCGGGCGGACGCAGGACGGGGCAGACTCTGAAGCTCCTCGTACAGGGCGCAGAATTCCTCCATGACCTCGGCGGGGTCCATCTTCTGGAGCTGGTCCAGGCGGGGGTTGATCTCCGCACGGCGCTTAAAGGCGTCTTTCATTTCAAAACCCCATGGCAAGAAGCAAAATGAGCAGGGCGGCAGCAATAACGATAAGCATACAAAATACACCATAGACGGGATCGTTTTTTCTCATATTACATACGCCCCTATCTTTAATTTCTAAGTTCAACATGCCACGAATAAAAAATTGTGTCAAGGAGGTGGTTATATGCCAGAGACATCTATTGTTATTAAGGTAGAAGACCGGTATTCTTCGGTTTTGAAAAATATGTCCAATGTGACAAAGGGCTTTGATAAAAGTGCGGAGCATTTGGAGCAAACACTGCATGAGCTGTCTGGTGAAAAATCTATATTAAAGGCAGAAACAGACAAAGCCAGAAGGGCCATGCAGGAGGCACAGCGGCAGTTTGCCAAGACGCATAAGGAAGCGGATGGGCTTGCGGCTTCTCTGGCGGGGCAGGAGTATGAAGACTATCGCCGGAAGCTGGAAGCCATCAACAGAACCATGAAGGCCACAGAGAAGCAAATTCAGAACGTGGAGGGCGTGGCTGGAAAGTCTGGCGGAGGAGTGAGTTCCGGCGTTGGGGGTCTGATAAACGCGCTTGCAGCAAACGGCATTGGAAATCTGGTCAGTCAAATATTTCAGGAGGGCGCAGATGTCTTTGTTTCAAGCGCCATGGGGAGTGAAATTGGGACATACTTCTCAAATAGTCTATCCTCCATAATTTCCGGCGCATCCATCGGTACAAAGATCCTTCCCGGACTTGGCACGGCAATTGGAGCGGGAGTCGGCGCGATAGCTGGGGTTGGCAGCGGGTATATTCAAAATTTTCAGAAAAGAGACGAAGCCTTCAAGAGCTATGTCCAGGAGGCGACCGAGGGGCAGATCAGCGAGCGGGACCGGTCCCTTGCCGCCGGCAGCGCCATCGCGGCCGGCCGGGAGACGGACAAGATCTCCTTCGGCACGCTGTTCGGAGACCAGGAGACGGCGGACCAATATCTGGAGGACCTGGTGGGCATGTCCAACGAGACGCCGTTTCTCTATGATGACCTGACGGCCATGAGCAAAACGCTGGCCACCTATGGCTACGATGCGGACAGCATTCTTCCTGTGCTCCAGACCGTCGGCGACGCGGGTGCCGCCCTGGGCCAGTCCACCAGCGACATGAACACGGTGGCCACAGCCATCGGGCGGATGAAGTCCAGCGACAAGGCCAGCATGGAGTACCTGAATATGCTGAATGACCGGGGCATCGGCGCCGTGGGGATGCTGGCGGAGGCCAAGGGCGTGGACCAGGGGACCATGTACGACATGATCTCCAAGGGCCAGATCGCAGGCGGCGAGGCCGCCGAGATCCTTTTGCAGGCCATGGCGGAGGCATTCGGCGGCTCTATGGAAGACCAGAGTAAGACCTTTTCCGGCCTGACCTCCACCGTGGAAGGCCTGGAGCAGGAGCTGGACAACGCCATGGGCGAGGGATACAACGAGGGAAGAAAGAGCGGCTTGGAGGCACAGAAGGACTGGCTGTCCGGTGAGAGCGGAGAGGCTGTTAAAGAGGCCAACCGGGCTATTGGTGCGTGGCAGGCGGAGCTGGAAAACGAAAAAGAGCGGTATCAACGGGAGGCCGTGGATGCCATGATGAACTCCGAGGAATACCAGACCGCCAAGGCCAGCGGGGACGCCGCCGAGATGGGCCGCCTCATCATGCAGGCCAAGGTCCAGGGCATGAACGAGTACAACGCCAGCGAGGGCGCCCAGATGGCCCTGAAATCCGAATTGGCCCTGGCGGGGGCCATCCGGGACGACACCCGCACCAATGAGGCGTACTACGACGCCGGACTCCGCAAATCCCAGGAGTTTACCAAGGGGCTGGCGGAGGGCATCTTCGAAAACAATCCGCTGATGCAAGGCGCCGTCTTCAACGACGCCACGGGCGAGTGGGAATACCCGGACGGAAGCAGCCACGCCTACGGTCTGGGGTACGTGCCCTATGATGGCTACCGGGCCGTCCTCCACCAGGGGGAACGGGTGCTGACGGCGGCGGAGAACCGGGAAAAGACCCGGGCGGGCGGCGGCGTCAGCGTGACCATCAGCGGGCCGGTGACGGTGCGGCAGGAGAGCGACATCGACGCCATCGCCGCGTCCATCGTGACCCGGCTGGAGGAACGGGCGCTGCTCTATGGAGGATAAAGCATGCAGATTGTATTTTTGAACAGCAGGACCGGCGAACAGCTCTTGATGCCGGTGACGCCGCCGGAGTTTCAGGTGGAGGCGGGCCGGGCGGTGGAGCAGCTGGACATGGCCCACACAGGGCAGGTGAACCTGCCGGGGCTGCGGGCCCTGTTCAACGAGCAGCAGACCTTTCTGCTGCCGGCCTCCGCCCGGAACTATACGGCCGCCGGGTACGAGGGAGGCCCCTATGGGATCGTGGACAGGCTGAGCGGCTGGAGCCGGGACGGCGACGTGCTGCGGCTGATCGTCACCGGTACGCCGGTGAACGTGCCCGTTCTGCTGGCGCCGGTGCGCTACGGGGAGCGGGACGGCACCGGGGACGTCTATGTGACGCTGACCATGCGGGAGCACCGGGAGCTGGCGGCGGAGGCGACGGTGAAAAACGAGACGGGCAACACCGGCCGGGCGGCGCCGGCGGCGGCATCCGCGCCGGCGGCGGAGCGCTACACCGTGGAGAAGGGGGACACCCTCTGGGGCATCGCCCGCCGGAAGTACGGCGACGGGGCGCTGGCCTACAGGCTGGCGGCCTGCAACGGCATCCAAAACGCCAATTTGATCTATCCGGGACAGACAGTGAACCTGCCGCCGAAGGAGCGGCTCTGAGATGTACAACGACTATTTGAAAATCCGCACCTGGAGCCTGGACATGGGCAGGACTGCCAACATCACGGAGCAGCTGGAGACGGCGACCTGGTCCGGGAGCAGCACGGATTGCGCCCGGAAGCTGAGCTTTTCGGCGCTGCCGGAGGCCCTGGGCGAGACCGGCGGGCTGTGTCGTCTGTACCTGGGGCCGGACTGCCTGTTCTCCGGCACCATCCAGCGCCGGGAGCGGGACAGCGCCGGAAGAACATACAGCTGCACGGCCTACGACCGGGGCATTTCCCTGAAACGGAACCAGGTGTACCGGAAGTACCGGCACATGACGCCGGAGGCGGTGGCGGCCCAGCTGTGCGGAGAGTTCGGCGTGGAAACGGGGGCCCTGGCGGCCACCGGCGTGGCCTTGGACCGCAATTTTCTGGGCAGCAGTCTCTATCAGGTGATTCAGACCATGTACACCCTGGCGGCGGAGCAGACCGGAAAGCAGTACCAGGTCCGGTTCCGCAAGGACGCCCTGGAGGTGGTGGAGAAGGCCCTGGGGGAGGAGAGTATCCGGCTTCTGCCGGGGAGCAATCTGCTGGGCTGCTCCAGCGCGGAGAGCATGGAGAGCATGGTCACCAGCGTGGCGGTGTACGACGAGGAGATGCGGCAGAGGGCCGTTTACGACAGCCCCGACGGCCTCCGCGCACTCTACGGCCTCTACCAGGAGGCCGTGAAGGCCGGCGGCGGGGACGACCCCGCCAAACGCGCCAAGCAAATTTTGGAGAACAGCGGCGTGCAGACCACGCTGACGGCGGACTGCCTGGGCAGCGCCAAGCTGATCTCCGGCAACGCGGTGGTGGTCCACGAGCCCGTCACCGGCGCCGACGGGCTGTTCTGGGTCACCTCGGACACCCACACCCTTGCCCGGGGGATTTACCGGACGAAGGTGGTGCTGGATTTCCGCTGCCTGATGGACAGGCAGACGGCTGGCAGCGTGCCGACGGAATGAGCGGCGGAGAGGAGAATGACGTGGAAGGCGACGTATTTGAAAAGCTGTACCGGCTGATGCGGCGAGCCGGCGGGGAGGAGAGCCGGGCCGGGGGCCTGCGGCTGCGGCTGGGCACTGTCCGCGCGGCGGACCCGTTGCAGGTGGACGTGGGGGGGACGGCGCAGGAGGCGGCCCGGTTTTATATCGCGCAGCGGCTGCTGCGGGGCTTTCGGGAGCGCGTGACGCTCTCCGGCGGCACCGGCGGCTTCACCGCCAACGGCGGAACCCATTCCGTGAGCCTGGTGGCGGGGACCCTGCTGGTCTCCGACACGGAGCTGGCCACGGCGGAGCCGGTGCTGCGGGCCGGGGACCGGGTGCTGCTGCTGACGGAGGACGATCAGACTTTTTATCTTTTGGACAAGGTGGTGCATCTATGACGGTGGAATTGTTTCCCGCCATCCGGCCGGAGGCGGAGGAGCGGGCGGAAGTCCTGCCGGTGGCGAAGGAAATCGCTTGGGACTACGCGCGGGAGCGGCCTCTCTACCGGCGGGGGCGGCCCGTGACCGTCACCGGGGCGGAGGCCGTGAAGGCGTGGATTTGGCGGGCGCTGCGGACCGCCCGGTGCCGCTTCGACATCCACACCTGGGACTACGGCTGTGAGATGGAACAGCTGGTGGGCCGTCCCTTCACGGCGGCGGTGAAGGAGAGTGAGGCCGCCCGGTATGTGCGAGAGGCGCTGGCTCCCAACCCTTATATCACCGGGGTGGAGCAGGTGGAGGCGGCCTTTGGCGGCGACCGACTGACAGTGCATGTCCGGGTGAAAACGATTTATGGGGAGGTGGATCTGGATGTATGAAACTCTGACGGTTGAGGAGGTCAAGCAGCGTATCCTGGGCCGTATCCAAACGGAGCTGGACACCCGGGAGGGGTCCCAGCTCAACGATGAGGTCTCCGCCATCGCGGCGGAGCTGTGCGAGGCATATCACAGCCTGGACGCCCTGGAGCCCATGTTCTACCTGGAGGAGGCCTCCGGGCCGTACATCGACAAGCAGGCGGCGGTGGTGGGCATCGTCCGCAAGGCCGGTGCGTTCAGCTCCTGCGCCGTCACCTTCACCGGCGCCGACGGGGCCACGGTGCCCGCCGGGATGCCGTTTTATACGGCGGACGGACTGGAGTTCCTCCTGGACGGGGCCGTGACCCTTGCCGGCGGCACCGGCTCCGGCACGCTGACCGCCGCCCGGGTAGGGGAGGCCTACAACATCGGGGCCGGGGAGATTACCCAGACGCTGCAAAATGTCACGGGCATCTCCGGCTATACCAATGGCCGGGCTGCCGGCGGCGCGGACCCGGAGAGCGACGGGGCGCTGCTGGAGCGGTATCTGGAGCGGATGCGGCGCTCGCCCACCTCGGGCAACCCCTACCATTATCAGCAGTGGGCCGCGGCGGTGGACGGCGTGGGCGCCGCACGGGTCGTCTCCAAGTGGGACGGACCGGGCACGGTGAAGGTCCTGCTGGCGGGGCCGGGGATGGAGCCGGTGGACGGCGGCGTGGAGAGCGCCTGCGCGGCGTACATCGAGAGCCGGCGCCCGGTGGGGGCCGCAGTCACCGTGGCGGCGGCCGGGACGCGGGAGATGGCCGTTCATGCCGCCGTGACCATCGACGGCACCACGACCAAGGCGGCGGTACAGACGGCGCTGGAAGCCGCCGTGGGGGACTATCTCCGCCAGCTGGCCCGGGAGGCCTTCGCGGACAACATCGATTTACAGTTGGAGACCCTGGCGGAGAAGACCTATACGGTGCTGTACAACCGGATTGCATACCTCCTTTTGAGCATCCCGGGCGTGGTGGACTACACCGCCCTGACGCTGGGCGGTGGGACCGCCAACATCCCCGTGCCGGCGGACGCCGTGCCGGTGCTCACGGGGGTGAGTGTATCGTGAGGAACGGAGAAAGACCCGGACGGAGCCCAACGCAGTGGGTCCGGCCGGGAGAGGAGGTCCAAGGGAGCGGGCGCAGGTTTCGCCGTCAGGCGGAAACGGAGGCAAGCGGACTTTGGACCGACGAGGCGGGGGTGACGGTGACGTGAGAAAACTAATCGTCCGGTACCCGGATTTTTACGCCGGGAGTGCGGAGTTTGCAGACTTGCAGGAGGCGCTGGAGCCAGAGGTGCTGGCGCTGTGGGAATACCGGGACAGTGTGCTGGACCAGCTGAGTGTGGACACAGCCACCTGGGGGCTGCGGTACTGGGAGCAGACTCTGGGTATCCCAGTGGAGGCAGCCAAGGATCTGTCTTTCCGTCGCAGCCGAATCAAGTCCAAGCTTCGGGGCGCCGGCATCACCACCGTGGCCATGATCCAGAACGTAGCGGAGAGCTTTTCCAATGGAGAGGTGGCGGTACGGGAATTCCCGACGGAGTTCAGGGTGGAAATTGTCTTTGTGGGAACCATCGGTATCCCACCGAATATGGAGGATTTGACAGCGGCCCTGCGGGAGGCCATGCCTGCCCACCTCAAGTGGGACTACATCATCATTTATAATACCTGGGGCAATTTGAAGCTGTGCCTCTGGGAAAAGTTGGCCGCCAAAACATGGCGGGAAGTGAAGGAGAGTGACCTGCATGGATAAGACGGCACATCTGCAGTTGAATCTGCCCGGTGCGGAGGATTATGCCGATATCGGTGTGCTGAATCAAAACTTTGAAACTTTGGACCGCGAGGTGGCGGAACGGGAGCAGCTGCTGAAAAACGCGGGGGCCGCCCAGCTGCTGAGGGTGCTGGACAAGCTGCCGGTGCTGGACAGCCAGGACGGCTTTGAGACGAAGCTGGTCACGCTGGAGCTGCTTCAGTCCGCGCTGAAGGCGGCCTTTGATGAGGCCTATGCGGCACTGAGCCACACCCACAACTGGACGGACCTTGCCGGGGTGCCCGGTTCGTTCACGCCGGCCGCCCACACCCACTCCAAGAGCCAGATCACGGATTTTCCCGGCTCTCTGCCCGCCAGCGACGTGTATCCCTGGGCCAAGGCGGCCAGTAAGCCGGGGTATACAGCGGCGGAGGTGGGGGCGGTTCCGGTGGGGGCCTCCTGCAACAAGAACTGGGTCTGGTCCGGGCAGAGCGGCCAGCCCTCCTGGCTGTGGGGCAGCAACGACGGGACGAATATGTATGTCTACAACCCATCCGGATTCAACGTCAGCAGCGCCGGTTCCGCCCACGTGACCGCCAACGCGGACCCGGGGACGGCCTCCTTGAAAAACATCAGCGCGGGCACCGGGGACATCGGGGCCGGGGCGGGATTGGCGACGGGGCAGGTTTACCTGGTGTATGAGTGAGGGGGCAGAGATATGGCGAAGGGAACGTACATCGGCGTGGGCGGGGCGGCCCGGAAGGTGAAAGACTCCTATATCGGCGTAAACGGGGTGGCCCGGAAGATCAAGACGGGGTATGTGGACGTGAGCGGCGTGGCTCGGAAATTTTATCCGGGGGGAACGCCGCTCGGCAGTCTGCCTGTCGGCGCAATTGTACAGATCAAGGAGAAAGATATACCAAAAGAGTATATCGTGGTGCATCAGGGACTTCCGTCCGCGATGTATGATGCGTCCTGTAACGGAACCTGGCTGTTTCGCAAGTTTTCTCCCGGTTCGTCGGCATGGGCTTCAAGCGAAGGTTTTAACCAATATGCAGACAGCTGGATTCATTCTTATTTGAACAGTTCCCAGCTTGCGCTGTTTCACAGTTCTGTTCAGAGCAGGATCAAGCAAATTAAACTTCCGTATGGCGCGGGAGCGGCGACCGCAACGGTATACAGCGGTGCCAACGGATTGAGCACCAAATTATTTATACCGGCTTTATATGAAGTCGGACTGACCAACAAAGACAGTTACGCAACTGCTGCTGTGATAGACGGCGCCTGCTGGGCCTATTTTAGTGGGAACTTTGCAAGACGACGCATATTGACCGAAGCCAATCGGCAGACTGACTGGTGGCTTCGCACTCCAAGCTCCGTCAGCGGCCGGCTGGTGTACTTTGTATACACGAGTTGTGATCCGGGCACCCAGCAGGCGCATAAGGGCATCAACGGCTATCCCTTTGCAATGGTTTTGCCGAGTGATGCCACCGTGGAGGAGTTGGCTGTCTGATTCTGAAAATTGAAAGGAGACAGATACATGAACATCCAATTGAGAGATGGAACAACCCTTACCGCCCTTTTGGTGACGGGCGGGCCCCGCTTTGTGCAGGGACAGAGCCGGGACACGCTTTCCTTCGTGTTCCCGGCCACGGAGAGCATGGAGGCCCTGGACGCGGCCTTTTCGGCGGAGAACTGCGAGCGCATCACCCTCCGGGAGGAGGGGGGCGCGGAGCACATCCACCAGGCGTACACCGTCCGGGCGGAGTTGAAGAAGGAGGCCGTGGAGACAGCTCCCGCCACGGCGGAGGCGCCGGCGGCCTACGAGGAGCGAATCACCGTTTCCATGAGCCAGCGGAACTATTCGGAGGGGCAGATTGCCTCTTTGCAGGACACCGTGGACACGCTGGTGCTGGATACGCTGCTGGGAGGGGAAGACCATGTTTGAGACCATTGAGCGGCTGTACAGAAAGACCGGAAATGCCGCCGTCGTGACGGCGGCGTCCGCGCGGGGCTGGATTACCCAGGCGCAGGCGGAGGAGATTTTGGCCGGGTAAGGTTCGCACGGAAAGGATGGGGGAGCGAGTTGGTACATATGGAGCGGACGCCGCTGAAAGAAATCCGGCGGGCGGCGGTCTATGAGAACACCCGGCGCCTGCCGCTGCGCCAGATCGTGGCGGAGCAGCGGCCGGACATCGCCCTGACGGCCTCCTTCTACGATCCGGGGGCCTGGCGGCCCGTGTGCCCGGTGAAGGCGGAGGGCCGGGTACTGTTCGCGGACAGACAGTATTCGTACTGGGCCGTCGGCTGGGACGCCGGGGCCGACGCGGCGGCGGTGCCGGTGCCGCCGGGCGGGGAGAGCGGAAAGAAAAACTACGTGGCAAACTGCCTGTTGGTGCGGGAGGGGGCGCCGCAAAAGACCCTCTATTACAACGCGGGCGTGGGCGGCAGGCGCGGCCGCGTGGCCGTTGGGCTGACGGCGGACACCTGGATAACCTACGGCGCCACGGACGGCTCCTCCGGCGCCGCGACGCCGGAGGAGCTGCGGGACTACATGGCGGACGCCCTGGGCTGCACCTTCGCCGTGATGATGGACGGCGGGCGGAAGGTGAATTTGTACGTGAAGTCCGCCGGGGTGATGATGGAGGGGGCGGACCCCAGCCAGACGCTGATTCTTTTGTGGCTGGCGGACGGAGCGGAGAAACCCACCGGGCCGAAGAAGGTGTGCCTGGACGCGGGGCACGACGCGGGGCACGACGCGGGGAACCGGGCCAATAAGAGTCCGGACGGGAGCTATTACGAACACGAGTTTGCCCTGGATATGGCGAAGCGGATCAGGACGGTTCTGGAGCGCCACGGGGTGACCGTGACGGAGACCCGGCCATCCGGCGGGGCGGTGAGCCTGGCGGCGCGGTGCCGGGCGGCAAACGCCGTAGAGGGGCTGGACCTCTTTGTGAGCCTCCATTCCAACGCGGCGGGCGGCAGCGGCTGGTCCGCCGCCCGGGGATGGAGCGCCTATCTCTACGGCCCAGGCGGCGCCCGGGAGGCGGCGGCAAAGGCGATTCTCGTCCGGGTGCGGGAGGCCGGGGCGGCGGTGCGCTCCGCGCCGCTGGTATACGACTCGGGGCTGTATGTGCTCAAACATACCGCGGCGCCGGCGGTGCTCATCGAGCACGGCTTTCACACCAACCGGGAGGACACGGCGCTGCTGTCGGACGGTGCCTATCGGGACAAGCTGGCCCAGGCGGAGGCCTGGGGCATTCTGGATTATCTGGGCATCTCCTGGGAGGCGCCCGGGGACGCGGAGCTGGCGGCGGTGGACATTCTGGCGGCCCGGGGGATCATCGACAGCCCCCAGCGGTGGAAGACCCTGGAGTATACGGAAAATTCCGTGCGGATGCTGCTGCTGAAAATGGCGGCGGCGCTGAAATAAGAGAGGGGCGAGGGTATGGGAAACGCGGTACATACGAAGAACGTGGTGCTGGGAGTCCTGGCAGCGGCGATTTCTGCACTGGCGCAGGCCCTGGGGGGCTGGGATGTGGCGCTGAGGGTCCTGGTGGGCTTCATGGCCGCGGACTATATCACGGGGCTGCTGGTGGCCGCCGTGTGGCATAAATCCAGCAAGTCGGCCAGCGGGGCGCTGGAATCCAACGCCTGCTTCAAGGGGCTTTTGAAGAAGGCCGTGATCTTGCTGATCGTGTGGCTGGCGGCCATGCTGGACCGGGTGACGGGCAGCGACTTCGTGCGGACGGCGGTGTGCCTCTTTTACATCGGGAACGAGGGCCTTTCCATTTTGGAGAACAGCGTGATCATGGGAGTGCCCTGGCCGGAGAGCATCAAAAACGTGCTGGAGGTTATGAAGCGGCAGGGGGATGAGGCGAAAAGGAACGGAGAGGAGACGGGTGTATGAGCGTCAAAACCTACTCTAAGGCCCAGGACGGCGGACAGCTTCTTTCTGCCAATTTTAAGGTCAGCGAATTTGCTTGTCGGGACGGCAGCGATCAGGTGCTGATCTCGGACGAGCTGGTGACGCTGCTCCAAAAAATCCGGGACCACTTCGGGGTGCCGGTGGTCATCAACTCCGCCTACCGGACGCAGGCCTACAACGCCAAGGTGGGCGGCGCGGCTCGGTCCCAGCACCTGCTGGGCACGGCGGCGGACATCACCCTCGCCGGGGTCACGCCGCTGAAGGTGGCCCAGTACGCGGAGTTCTTGCAGCCGAAGGCCGGGGGCATCGGCGTGTACCGGACCTTCACCCACGTGGATGTTCGGGCGGCCCGGAGTCGGTGGGACAGCCGTAGTGGCAAGGAGACGGTGGTCTCCGGCTGGCCGGGGAACAGCGAGACCAGCGAGGCGGAGGAGGCCGTGGTGTGGGCAACCGCCCAGGGCATCCTGCGGGGAGACGGCGGCGATCTGATGCTGGACCAGCCCCTGACCCGGCGGCAGGCCGCCATGGTGCTGCACCGGCTGGCCCGGCTGCTGGGCAAGGCGTAAGGAACCGGGGGGCTTCTGCCCTCCGGTTTTTTCTGTTTTCAAGGTGCAAGCTATCTCAACGTGGCGGCGCTGGCCCACGGTGCCGACGGGTTCCCGTGACGCTCCGAAAGGCGTTTCAACTGGTGCCCGGCCAGTCATCATCAGATGGGGCGGCTGCCCTCGTGACCTCCGGGGCGGGCGGAAATTTAGATGTCCAGTCCGTAGCCGTCAGGGCCGTAAACAGGGGCCGCTCCAACGTTTGCCTTGCGCATGTAGTCCTTGGCGTCCTCCATGCTACTGGCCTTGTACAGCATGGGCCAATTGTAATCTGTTGACCTCTGACCTCTAACAAAGTACCCAGATACTACTTTGTTGATATCGATAGCGCTGGTGTCAATCCGATAAGCGATATACTTCATGTCGTTCTCCCTCACGCCGCTGATGCGGCTTGCATCCTATCTTGGTTTGTAGTAGGATGGAGGCGGTCGGATGGCAGGCTCTAACCGCCTCCTCTGGTTCGTTTAGACCACCTGAAGCTGTGAGAGGCGCGGGTGGTCTATTCTTTTACCTGAGTTTATCTGCCTTGTCTCGGAGGATTGCTGCCGCCTCCTGCGCGGTGGTGGCCTTGCTCTCAATCAGTTCAGCCAGGGTTTCCAGATACAAGATCAGCTCGGCCTGGGGCATACGATCAGTCTCCATTCGCTTACCTCCTGTCCGGTAGATTTGGATTTGGCTTTTGACCTCCTCCATGGTTATATAGCACTACATGTACACATGATTATCGATAGAAAAACCTTATAAACATGTGCACATTAAATTGTTTAAAGTGTATATGTACACATGAAAATAAACGTGGTATAGTTTTGTGGGGTGATGTACATGGCCACAAAAGCTCAGTTAGAAGGCAATAAGCGATATCAAGCGAAGTTGGACCGAGGCATTTTTTATGTGCCTAGGGGTAATTTGGACAAAATTAAGGCCCATGCCCAGAGTAAGGGTATGAGCCTGAATGCCTATGTTGTTGGGCTGATCGAGAAGGATATGGGGATGAATGATGACATTGAATGACCCGGCCAACAGGTCCATGGAGGGCATCCACGACCGTATGCCGGTGGTGCTGCGGTGGGAGGAGCTGCGGGCATGGGTGCGAGACAGCGGCCGCGCCACGGAGATTTTGCGCCGGGTGCCGCCGGAACTGGAGAACGCTGTGATGAAATAAAACCCCCTGGGAAACGACTCCCGGGGGGTTCGCTGTATCGGCAATTCCGACAAGGCTGCTCGACCTGTTTCGACGAGTTCCACAATGCGAACGCCGTATACGTCGACAGGAATGTAAATATGGAATATTCTTCCTAATAGAGGAGGGATATTATGTCCGATAAAGAGAGAAAACCGCTCCATGTTTTTGCGGGACTCCTTTGCGCCGCAAGAAACGAGCGGGGGATGACGCAGCAGGAGGTGGCGGACCACATTCACCGCACCAGGCGTTGGTACCAGAGGATCGAAGCGGGTACCTCCAAGCCGAATTGGCAGGACACGCTGCTGCTCGTTGCCCTATTCGAGCTGGACGTGGGTGCATTCGTGGAGGAGATGGGGTTTTCTGTTCCGGTGTCAAGTACCTGAAAACAGGCGGTGCGGGAATTCTGGGTAAATGTCGTTGATACCTTTCGCTTTTTTGTGTATAAGCGGATTGTTTTGATTAGTATGATTAGTAATAGAATAAATTTATATAGACTTTTACATTAACAGATAAAATAAAAAAGTTGCAGGAATTAGGCAATGCAACCTAATTCCTGCAACCTTTTGGTGGAGATATGCGGGATCGAACCGCAGACCTCTTGACTGCCAGTCAAGCGCTCTCCCAGCTGAGCTATACCCCCGAATGCGGGAAAGAACATTTTGGAATGCCGCGTGGAACAGTGGATAGTATAGCAGGGCGGGAGAAAAATGTCAACCCTCTTTTTTCTTTTCCGGCGAGGGGAAAACCGCGGGAAAGGCCTTGCAATCGGACGGAAAACTTGGTAACATGATTCAAATAGGATGCGGTGCCGCGTGCAAAGGAGGGACTATTTTGGTGATACATGAGTCCGCGGAGGATTATTTGGAATCCATTTTGATTTTACAGGAGCGGCGCGGCTATGTGCGCTCCATTGATATTGTCAATGAGCTGGGCTACTCGAAGCCCAGTGTCAGCATTGCTATGAAAAAGCTGCGGGAGAGCGGATATATCTCCATGGCGCCGGACGGCGCCATCACCCTGAACGAGAGCGGTATGGAGGTGGCCAGCCGCATCTATGGGCGGCACAAGACGCTGACCAAGCTCTTCACCATGCTGGGGGTTTCGCCGGAGACGGCTGCGGAGGATGCCTGCAAGGTGGAGCACGATGTCAGCGAGGAGACCTTTTCCAAAATCCGGGTGTTTGTGGAGCAGCACGAGGCCTGACGGCGGGCCGGGGCGGAAGGCCTCTGGATAATTTTTTTGAAAAATTGAAAAGAAAGACTTTACAGCGGGGAAAAAAACTGCTATACTGTCGTAGACATATGGATGATATGTCTTGGGTAGATGCGCCCGTGGCGCAGTTGGATAGCGCGTCAGACTCCGACTCTGAAGGCCGCTGGTTCGAATCCAGTCGGGCGTACCAAGAAATTTCCCTAGAGCTTCAACGGCTCTAGGGTTTTTCTTTTTTCTGTACCCGTAGAGGTGCCCATGCGCTGTTTTTTCATGAGACTTTCATCAAAGGCCTGCTCCGCATAGACGGCAGCTTTTTTCAGGGAAACCTGGCGTGGGTGTCCATATCTTTGTAATGGTCGCCCCGGTGCAATATTCCTATACAGCTTTTCGTGCGAACGCAAAACGGTTGCCGCAGTCGCATCTGTTAAATAGATAAATCAAATACCCGGTTGGGTGTGTATGAGATGGGGGATATGGTGGAGGGCGAGGAGAGAAGCAGGCACAGGCGCTACTTATATCAACTGGGGGACACCTTTGAAACCCGGCATGGGACGATGACTGTGGTAGATCGGACGCGCGTGCAGCATGCGGATCAGGTGTTCCGAAAGCAATATCTTCTCCAATGTGAAAAAGGCCATCAATATGGGGTCATGGAGGAATACCTCAAATCGGGACGGCTGAAAACCTGCAAAAAGTGCAACCACCCTACGATTCTGGAGGCGGACCCGGAGTTTGCCGCTTGGTTTGTGGACCAGGCGATTCCCCGCGAACGCCCCTGCGGGTGTCATGACAAAGCGGATTTCTACTGTCAGCAATGCGGCAAGATTGTCCGTGGGAAGAGCATCAACAATGTTCACAAGAGGAGACAGGTGCCCTGTCCGTACTGCGCCAATGGGGTGAGCTACTCCGAGCGCTATGTGATCGCGCTGCTGGAGCAGATGCAGGTCCCTTTTGTGCATCAGTATACCGTCAGAGTTGTGTTAGACGGACGGAACACGTATTACAGATATGACTTTTACGATGGGGAACGCGGGCTGGTCATCGAGACCCATGGACAGCAGCACTATGAGCCGGGAACCTTTGAGCGCGTCGGCGGGTATCCCCTGGATGAGATCCAGCGGATTGATGCGGAGAAGGCGCGGTACGCCACCCAGGTACTCCATCTGGGGTATGTGGAGCTGGACTGCCGCAGATCGGACCCGAACTGGATTCGCGGCGAAGCCGTCAAAAAGTTGGCCTTTTATCCCCTTGATACCGTGAACTGGGATGCCGTGCGTCAGAGCGCCAATCAGTCCGTCGTCTTGCAGATGATTGCACTCAGCAAGCAGGGATATACCCAGAGCCAAATTGGCGAGATCGTGCATATGAGTGCCGGCGCCGTGTGTTGCAGGTTGCAGAAGGCCCGGGAAGACGGGCTCTATGACGGAATGACGCCGCAGTTGCTGCGCAGACAGGAGAACCGGCGGCTGCAAGAGGAAAAGCGGGAACGCCTCCGGCAGGAGAGGGAGCGGCGGGAGGCGCTCCGGGCGGTCAAGGAGCAGCGGCACGCGGAGCATCTGCGGCGGGCGGAGGCTGCCAGGAGAGAGTGGGAGGATCGATTGCGCAGCCTGCCTCCCGGCATTGCGGTCCTGGAAGCAGACAGGAACAGCGATACGCATTTGACCTTCTTGTGCGAAGCCTGCGGCCGGACGTTCACCCGTTCCTCTGCGGCCATGCTGAAAAACGACAACTGCCCCTGGTGTCAAAAACGCGAGAAGCTCCGGCAAAGACTTTTCAACAAATATGGGGACGAATATGAGATCCTCGGCGCCTATTTTGACAGCCATACGCCGCTGGAAATTCGGCACAAGGTCTGCGGAACGGTATTTCGCAGGACCTTAGGGGAGTTGACCAAGCACGGATGTCCGGCTTGTGCCATGCGCCGGCGGCTTGAAAAATCAAATGCGTCCAGACGCAGGCAGGGCACGGAAAAATTTTTCGCCCTGCTGCCGGAGTTTGAACGCCGGGGCTATCCCTATGCGGGCGAGCCGTTCCAGGGGCTTGGTGAGCGCAACGCCTTCCGGTGCAGCCACTGCGGAGAGCTCTGGTGGACCACAGCCAGCAGCATTCTCAGCGGGCGCGGCCATATCTGCACCAGTCCATGCCGGAAAAAGACGCCGGAAGAATTTGTGCGGCAGGTGTATGCGCTGGTGGGAGACGAGTACAGTGTCTTGAGCGACTATCAGACGGCCTTTGCCCCGGTCAAGCTGCGGCACAACGTCTGCGGCCTGGAGTACCTGGCGGCGCCGGCCCATTTTATCAGCACCGGGCGGCGCTGCCCGGTCTGCACAAAGGCCGGGGCGGCAAAGGGGGAAGAGGATCCGCGGGCGCGGCTCCGCCGGGCGCAGGTGCTGTATGCCGACTGGGAGCGAGCCCTTCAGACGGAGGAAAGGGACCAGGCGGGTATTCTCAACTACATTTGGGATCGGAAATGCGCGGATGTGGAGACGTTTCGCGCCCAGTACGGCCACAGCGATGTTCCCGCTGGGTATAGGGTGCGGGGCTACGATCTGGGGCAATGGCTCGGCGACCAGCGAAAGTTCTATGGCCGCGGCCGGCTGCCCGCAGACCGGGTGCGGCGGCTGGAGGCGTTGGGTGTCAAATGGAACTGCAAGGAGGACGCCTGGCATCGCATGTATGAGGAGGTCCGGGAGTACCTGGGGGAACATGGCTCCGTTTGCCTCCGAACGGACGGCACAAAAGCGGAGCGCAAGTACTACGACTGGATCCAGGGCCAGATCAAGCGCGGCCGGAAGGGAGGCGTGTCTTCGGAGAAGACCGCGCTGCTCCGGGCCATCGGGATTGTGTTTGACTACCGCGCCGATGCCCGGTTTGACGCGATGTGCGACAAGCTCCGCCGCTTTGTGGAGGAAAACGGCCACTGTATCGTCCCGCTGGAGGAGGGCAGGGGAGAGGACGAGCCCCTTGGCCTCTGGGCGCAGCGAATGCGGCAGCAAAAGGCCGCGGGTACGCTTTCCGCAGACCGGGCCGACCGGCTGACGCAGCTCGGCCTGCCGGACGACAACAAAGCGGCGAAATTTCGGCGCAAGCTGGCCTGCTTGACCGCCTACCGGGAGGCACACGGACATCTTCGGATTCCCCAGTCCTGTATAGAGAATGGGGAAAAGCTGGGAAAATGGATCAACACCTTTCGGGTGAACTATGCCAAGGGCCGTCTGTCCGCAGAACAGGTGGCGGCGTTGGAGGCCATCGGCATGGTGTGGAGGGCCGATGAGGGGAAGAGGATGGATCGTGTGAAATCAGTGGATTGATATCCTCCAATACGCCGCTCCTTTTTTGATTTTGAGGAGCGGAACTTCTAAAATGCGCTGTACTCTGTGTTCACGCAGTATGCCATTTTTCCTTTACCCGAGGGAGGGCAACTGGAGAAAAGGAAAGCAACTCCTCAAGAGTTGCTTTCCTTTTTTATCCGGTTCTTCCCGACTGCGTCGTCAAACAGGCGGATGCTGATGTAATTTCCCTGCTTCCCGTCCCGGTACCATTCATCGAATAGGACACAGAGGAACTTCGTACAACTCTGGGGTCAGAGGGTGGGGCTGCTTCCCCCGAGACGTTTCCAGCGGATACGCGGCCCCCGTTTTTTTCAAAGAATGGTAGACTTTGCTGGGGCTTTTGGCGCAGAAGCGGCTGATGACACACAGGAGATTGGCATCCACAAGGCTCTTTTGCAGCAGGACAAGATTGCGGCATATCTGCGTCCAGATACCTTTCCCGCAGACGTCGGGGCGGAGGGGATCATGGATGGTTTATCGCCATCCAGAGAAATGCCGACCCCAAAATGATGTTCGGCAAAATGATCCGCCCACGCCTGATCCAGCCTCAGGCCATTGGTCTGAATTGCATATAACGTACCGACACGCGGCGCTGGTTATACTGATCGACCAACGAGACAAATTGCCGAAAGGAATCCAGACCCGCCTGTGTGGGTTCGCCGCCTTGGAAGGTGGAGTGGACACTGCTTCTCGAGTTGGCAGAGAAGCACTCCTGGATCGGCGTTTCGCGGGTCCTGGGGGACATGACCTCCGGCGTTTGCAGGTCTCGATTGGCGACTTCATCCGCATGGAAGCAGTATCGGCAGCGCATATTGCATAGACCGGAGGCGGGGCTGATAAGCAGTTCCATATGTTGCATGGCAGTCTCCCAGCCAATTTAGAATATGCGGCGGGCACGGAGCATACAGGAAGCAGCAGACGATGAAACAGAGGGTGGAGGAATTTCACTTTATTTTGTTGGAGCCGTCGTACAGGTGAACAAATTCCGTATCTCTCCAACGCCCGAACCACATGGTTCCATAGTCCGGGAGTCTTTTCCTTTAGTGCATCCCTTCGACAAACTCTGCGCCAAAGGGGCCCATTCAAAGAAGCGTGAAACTTAAACCGGAGCCCCTGCTTTTCCGACACGGAGCAGGGGTTCCAACTGCCCGCTCAAATCGCTCCATACTGGCCAAAGACCTGTATGCAAATATCCAAAATATCCTGCTCTGCCTTTGACAGATGTTTGCCTGGGCGGAAGATCAAAAGACGTGTCCACAGATCCGGCGGGTCTCCCAGCGTGTAATAGCACACCTTTCGATCAAATTGCTTCGCATAAATTGCCGCCGAACTGGAAATGGTGAAGGTCATCCCGTAGCCGCTGGCCGCCAGAGACAGCGCGGTATCCGGACCCTTGGACTCCACAATTTTTCGGGGAGTGATTTTGTGTTTTTTCAGCGCCCGCCGGGAGGCCTGGCCGATGCCCTGCTCCTCCGAATTCAGAATGAACGTGGCCTCCTGCAAAAAGCGGTGCGCTTCCTCCGGTAGCCGGATGGGATGGCTGTAATTATTGACCGCCTCCTCCTGGCTGATGGGACTTTGCAGCGGGGCCACCAGGAGAAGATGCTCCGTTCCAATGACCCGGGAGGAGATGCTGCAGGGCAGAGCGATGTCTCCGATCATGGCCACATCCACTGCGCCGGAAAGACACATTTTCGTGAGCTGATGGGAGGTTCCCTCAATATACTTTAGATCCACCTCCGGATTCCGCTCCCGAAACAGCGGGAGAATGGTTCTCATATAATTGGTGCTGATGGACATGGGGAGGCCAAACGTCAGCTCGTTCTGGACGGTCATTCGGTGCTGGAGGGCGGAGAGCTTTCTGTCAAACGTCTCCGCGGCTGCGGCTAGGGGCCGGAGCTCCTCAAAAAAATTTCGCCCCGCATCTGTCAGCTCCAGCATGGTCTTGTTCCGGTAGAATAATTTGAAGCCCAGTTTTTCCTCCAAGGTGGATACAAACTGACTCAGATACGGCTGGGAGACGTAGCTGGCCTCCGCCGCTTTGGTGATGCTTTTGTGGAGTTCCACCTGCATCAGCAGCTGTATCTGATGAAAATTCAGGTTCAGGATCGTATCCATCCGGCTGTGTCCTCCTTCTGTATTCTGCACGGCCACGCCGCCCCGGCGGGAGCGTTTCAAGGGACAGTATGTGTGCCGACAGGTATAACCATTTTGTTATGCCTGTTATTTTTTTACATATTTTACGGAATGCAGCCGACCTGATATGATAAGTTTATACAAAAGATATCACAAGTTGTCGCAAAAAGAAAGAGCAAGTTGGCCGATTTGCCGTACAACCAAACTTTCAGCGGAGGAGGTGGCTGGGTCCAGTTTGTGCAGAGCGTATCAACTGATTTCAGACCGAGGAGGCAAACTGTGAGAGATACAAAGATTGTCTGCTCCCTGCGGCAGGCCATCCAGGCTGCGGGGCTGAGGGATGGAATGAGAATTTCGTTCCATCACAATTTCCGGAATGGGGATCTGGTGTTCAACCAGGTGTACGAAGCGATCCGGTCCCTGGGCATTAAAAATCTGACTCTTCACTGCAGCGGTGTCTTTGACTGCTGGAACGCGGCGGATGCCGTGCGGGACGGCACCATCACAGCATTTGAGGGCACGGGCATCTCCAATCGAGAGCTGGCGGCCATGGTATCCGAGGGGCGGGCGTTTCAAAAGCCGGTGCTTCTGGATTCCCATGGCGGCCGGGCCAGCATGGTGGAGACCGGCCGGATTCAGATTGATGTTGCGTTTATCGGTGCCCCCACCTGCGACTGCATGGGCAACATGACGGGGAAGCGCGGCCCTTCGGCCTTTGGGACGATGGCGTACTCCATGGTGGACGCCCAATACGCCGATAAGGTGATTGCCATTACAGACAATTTGGTTCCCTATCCCGTGGAGGACTACTCTATTCCGGAATCCCGGGTGGACTATGTGGTTGCGGTGGAGCGCATCGGGGACCCGGCCGGGATTCAGTCCGGCGTGGTGGTGATGACGAAGGACCCCGCCCGGCTTCTGATTGCCCAACATGCGGCGAAGGTGATTCAGTTTTCCGGCATGATGGATGCGGTTCCCTTCGGCTATCAGGCGGGTGCCGGCGGCATCGCCATGGCGGTGAACCGGTATCTGGCGGATACGATGCGGGCTAGCCACAAGCGGGGCGATTTCATGCTGGGACTGATTACAAAGCAGCAGGTGGACATGCTGGCGGACCACACGTTCCGGGCCCTCATGGACCCCCAGACCGCGGATGTCCACGGCATTGCATCCTGCGGCAAACCCGGTCACGCCGAGGTGTCCACTTCCCACTACGCAAGCCCCACGGCCAAGAGCGCTCTGGTGGACCAGCTGTCCGTGGCGGTTTTGGGCGCCACAGAGGTGGACGTGGACTTCAACTGCAACTGCCTCACCGATGCCGGGGGAAAGATTGTGGGTGGTATTGGCGGCCACAGCGATGCCGCAGAGGGGGCGAAGGTCACCATACTGGCCCTGCCCCTGCTGCGCAGGGCGAATCCCTGCGTGGTGGAGCGCGTGGCGACGGTCGTTACGCCGGGGAAGGATGTGGACGTGGTGGTGACGGAGGTGGGGATTGCCGTCAATCCGGGCAGGGAGGAGCTGGCGTACCGGCTGAAAAGCGCGGGGCTGCCCGTGGTGGATATCCACGACATGCAGCGCCGGGCCGCCGTCCTCGGCGAAGCACCGGTGGAACGCCGGCACGGCGCGGAGCCGGTTGCCCATGTCTACCACCGCGGACAGTACCAGATCGACACCGTGTGGAAATCCGATTCGTGAGGGAGGAAGCGTATGAAAAAAAGCTGGTTTGACAACATTTTGGAGGTTGTGGGCGGCATTGCTTTTTTGCTGATTGTCCTGTCCACGTTCACGGAGGTGATCTCGCGGTACGTCTTCAACCACTCCTTCAACTGGGCGCAGGAGGTGCCCACCTACCTCATGATCGTCCTCGGCATGATCGGCGCCACGGAGGCCATGAAAACGGATTCCCATATTCGGATTACCCTGTTCCTAGATAAGCTGCCTCCGCGCGTCCGGGACCTGGCCTTGCAGCTCATTGACATCGCCTGCGTGGTTTTTTGCGTGGTAGTGGCCGATGCCTCCGTTGGAGTGGTGGCGGCACAGTCGCTGCGAACCTCCACAGGCGCCCACATCAATATGGGGCTGGTCTATGCGGTGCTGCCCGTGTTTTTGCTTATCATGGCTGGTTTGGCGGTGCTTCGTGTGGTCAGAAGGTTCCGGGAGATATCCCATCCGTCCGCCGGGCGGGACAAGAGAGAAGAGGGGTGAGGGGATGTCCTTCGGCGTTGCGTTTTTGTTTCTCATCGTCATTTTGCTGATCGGCGTACCGGTGGCGTTTTCCATTGGGATCACCAGCCTGCTGTATGTGTGCACCAACGGATTTCCCATTGCCATCGTCGCGCAGCGGACGGTGGAGGGCATGAATTCCTTCACCCTGTTGGCGCTTCCGCTGTTTATTTTGGCCGGCGAGATCATGGCCTACGGCTGCACGCCCCGGATTCTGGCATTTGTCAACATGATTCTAAACCGCATTCCCGGCGCCATGGGCGCCGTGGGCGCCCTGGGAAGCGCCTTCTTCGGCGCCATCTCCGGCTCCGGCGTGGCCACCACCGCCGCAATTGGCGGGATTGTCATTCCGGAGATGACCAAGCAGGGCTACGGCAGAGGCTATTCAGCCGCCCTGCTGGCGGCCTGCGGGGGACTTGGCATCATGATCCCGCCCAGCATTCCCATGGTGGTATACTGTGTGGCCTCGGGCGAGTCCATCGGGCGGCTGTTTATGGCCGGCGTTGTCCCGGGCGTTTTCATCACGGCGTCCTTCATCGTCGTCAATGCCGTCATAGCGAAAAGGAAGGGGTACGGGGTCAGCACCCGGCGCACCTACACCTCCCGGGAGGCCCTCGGAATTTGCTTGGATATGCTGCTTCCCGCAATGACGCCGGTCATCATTCTGGGCGGCGTCATGACCGGTATCATCACGCCCACCGAGGCCGGTACCACCGCCGTGGTGTACTCGCTGTTTCTGGCCATGGTCATTTACAGAGAGCTGAAGCCAAACATGCTGTTCGGCGTTTTGAAGAAGGCCACCATCAGCTCCGCGCTGATCCTGTTTATCATCGGGGTGTCCCAGGCCCTGGCCTGGATCATCACCGCCACCAATGTGGCGCAGAGCATGTCCCAGTTCGTCCTGTCCATCAGCTCCAACCGCTATGTCATCATGGCCCTGGCGCTGCTGGTACTGCTGTTCCTGGGCACCTTTATGGAGGCGACTCCCATCATTGTGCTGACCACGCCCATCTTTGCGCCCCTGATGTCCGCGGTGGGAGTGGACCTTATCCACTACGGCGTTCTGGTGGTTGTCTGCATCATGGTGGGCGGCTGCACCCCGCCGCTGGCCGTGCGGCTGTTCACCGGCGCGCGGATCGCGGGCGTCAAGCTGGAGGAGACGTTCAAGCCCATCTACGGCTGGGTTGCCGTTCAGATTCTCGCCCTCATCGTCCTGGCGGCCTTTCCGCAGGTTTCCATGTTCCTTCCCTCGCGGCTCATGTGAGCCTGTCCCCGACTGCGTACACACGAAAAAGAGAGCCTGCAAGGCTCTTGTTACGAGGTGGAAATTATGAAGCTGCTCGCCGCAAAAGCGTTTTTGTTCACCCCGGGCGATCAGGAGAAAAAGATCCTGCAATCGCTCCAGCGCAGCGATTGCGCCGTGGTTCTCGATTTGGAGGACTCCGTTCTGCCCGAGAAAAAGCCGGAGGCCCGGGCGCTGATATGCCGTCTTCTGAAGGAGCCCCATGCCGCGGAGGTCGTCGCCATTCGCATCAATAGTCCGGAAAAGGGGATGTTGGCGGAGGACATGCGGGCTGTGGAGGAGAGTATGCCGGCGGCCATCTTCCTGCCAAAGGGCGACCGCAGCAATGCGGAGGCCATGGTGAAGCCGCTGAAGGACCTGTTTGAACGCACTGGAAGGCTGCTTCCCGTCATTCCCATCATCGAGACCGCCCGTGGCTTTGAGGAGATGGCCGAGGTATTCCGCATCCTGCCCTACACGCCCTTTGCCTCCTTTGGCGGCGAGGACCTGGCAACAGATATGCGCATCCGCCGGGACCCCGGCGGCGGACAGTTCGAGTATGCCCGCTCCCGTTTCATTCTCAGCTGCGTTGCCTATCACGTGATCCCGTCGGATACCGTCTTTGTGGATTACAAAGATGCGGCGGGCCTGGAACGGGAGGTTGCCCATGTGCGGGATATGGGCATGATGGCTAAATCCTGCATACACCCCGCGCAAATCGAACTCATCAACCGGGGGTTCGCGCCGCCGGAGGAGGCCATCAGGGAGGCACAGATGATTGTCGAGGCCGCCATGCTGCCCGAAAATCAGGGAAGGGGCTCCGTCTCCGTGCATGGAAGGATGGTGGACATTCCCGTTATTCAGCGTGCCAGGGAACTCCTGGCGCGTGCAGGCCTATGAACAGGAAGACGCCGCTCAGAACATCCGGCTGGCGGCCGGGGGATGAATTTCAGAAAGGGAGAACCACTATGAAAAAAAGATTTGCCGCGCTGCTTTTGACCTGCGCCATGGCCGTTTCCATCTGCGCCTGCGGAGCGCCCGCCGCCACGAACGATGCGCCTGGCGGCAGCGCTGCCTCCGACGGCGGGGAGCAGTGGGAGAGGCGGACCATCCGCATCGGCCACGACAACTCCGCCAGCCACGCTGCGCACCGGGCCTGCGAACAATTGGCCGAGAAGATTGCCGAGGCCACCGGCGGCGCCGTAACCATCGAAATTTACCCCAGCGGCACGCTGGGGAGCTCCTCGGACATGGTTTCTCAAATCGTCCAGGGGACGCTGGACGCCACCTTCACCGGCACGGCCGCCCTGTCGGAGTATGATCCCCTGATGAACGTGGTGGACGTCCCCTATCTGAAGGACACGGTTGAAGAGTATCAAGAGATGTACAACGGGCCCTTTGGCGACGCGGTGGCCGAAATCATTGAAAAGGGCTGCAACGCGGTGATGGTTGACTTCCTCTCCATCGGCGGCTTCCGCCACATGACCAACAACGTGCGGCCGATCATCACGCCGGACGATCTGAAGGGCCTCAAAATCCGCATTGCGTCCTCCGATATCCGGGGCAAATTCTTTGATGAATGCGGTGCCTCCGGCATCTCCATGACCTTCAGCGAGGTGTTCACGGCGCTCCAGCAGGGCACCATTGACGGCCAGGAAAACCCGCTGGCCACTATCCAGATGAATAAGCTGTCCGAGGTGCAGAAATACCTGTCCCTGACCGGTCACATCTACTCCGCTTATGCCTTCATGTTCAGCGCCGTCAAGTGGAACGAGTATCAGCCGGAGCTGCAGGAGCTGCTGATGACGTACGGCAAAGAGGTCGGACAGTGGGAGCGCCAGCAGATTCTGGTGGAGGAGGACGCGCTTCTCCAGGAGCTGAAGGAGGAGGGCATGGAGGTCAACGAGGTTGACTTGGCGGCCTTCCGGGAGAGGGCCGGCGCCGTGTGGGCCTATTTCATCCAGACATACGGCGACGCCGGCCGGGAGCTGCTGGACCTGGCGGAGGTGGACTACGAGAAATACCTGTGAGCCGCACGGGGAACACCCCATCCCGCGCTCATGATGCAAACACCCCCGGAGCCTTTTGGCTCCGGGGGTGTTTGCCGCGGGGGGAGGTCCGGGCTCAGAGCGTCCGGGTGAAGGCCGCGATGCGGTCCACGGCGATTTTCAGGTTTTCCAGGGAGTTGGCGTAGGAGAGGCGGAAGTGGCCCTCGCCGTATTCGCCGAAGGAGGTGCCCCAGGCGGCGGCCACGCCTGCCTCCTGGAGGAGGCGGTGGCAGAAGGCGTCGCTTTTCAGGCCGAAGGAGGAGATGTTGGGGAAGGCGTAAAACGCGCCCCGGGGCGTCCGGCAGGTGATGCCAGGGATGTCGTTGAGGGCCGCCACCAGCCAGTCCCGCCGCTGCCGGAAGGCGGAGCGCATCTCCTCCACCGCGTCCTGGGGTCCCTGGAGGGCGGCCATGGCGGCCATCTGGGTGAAGGCGGCGGTGCAGGAGTTGGAGTTCACCATCAAGAGCTCCATCTGCTTGGCCAGCTCCCGGTGCATGATGCCGTAGCCGATGCGCCAGCCGGTCATGGCGTAGCTCTTGGAAAAGCCGTCCAGGATGATGGTACGGTCCTTGAAGTCGGGGAGGGAGGCGATGGAGCAGGGGGTGCCGTCAAACACCAGGCGGTCGTAGATCTCGTCGGAGAGAACAAAGATGTCCGGCCGGTCCCGCAGGATGTCCGCGATGGCCCGGATGTCCTCCGGTTCGAAGATGCCGCCGGTGGGGTTGGAGGGGTTGTTCAGCAGCACCAGCTTGGTTTTGGGGGTGATGGCGCTGCGGAACTGCTCCAGGTCCAGCCGGAAGTTGTTTTGGTCCAGCAGGGGCATGGGGACGGGGACGCCGCCGGCAAAGCGGATGCAGGAGGCGTAGATGGGGAAGCCGGGGTTTGGGTAGATGACCTCGTCTCCCGGCTCCAACAGCATCAGCATGGTGTAGAACAGGACGGGCTTGCCGCCGGGGACCACCACCACCTCCTCCGCGTCGGTGGAGATGTGCTTGTAGGCGGAGGCGTAGGCCGCGATGGCCTCCCGCACCTGGGGATAGCCGGGGGTGGGGGAGTAGCCGGTGTAGCCGTCGTTCATGGCTTGGTAGGCGGCGTCGATGATGTGCCGGGGGGTTTTGAAATCCGGCTGGCCGATCTCGCAGTGGATGATGCTGCGGCCCTGGGCCTCCAGGGCGTTGGCCTGGGCCAGGATTTTGAAGGCGGATTCCGCGTGCAGGCGGCTCATGCGGTCCGCGACGGCGTGTTCAAACATGGTGGGGCCCTCCTCGCATCTTTTGAGTGATGATGCCTCTATTATAGCGGCTCCGGGAAAATTTGCAAGAGGCCCCGGGGCCTCTTGCGCGGCGAAGGCGCACCTCGGCGGGCGGGGGAAGAGGGGCGATTTTTCAATGCGGGGGCCGGAGACAGAGCGGGCGGTATGGTCGCCGTTTCATCCGGGAATGCTAGGGGCAGTTCCGCCGGGGAGCGGTCCCCGGCGGCTGGAAGAACGGGAGGCGACGGGAGTGCAGAAAGTGGATTTTTTGGAGTGGCTGGCCCTGCGGTCCGGCTGCGACTACCTCAGCGATTTGCGGGTGCCCCACAACCCGGAGCGGGTGGCGGCGTCGCTGCTGGACGTGACGGCGGAGCAGTGCTCCCTTGCGGAGTGGAACGAGGCGGTACAGTACCTCACCGGGGCGCCCGGCGCGTTTCAAAGCGCCGGGGAGGCCCGGGACCATCTGCTGCAATTCTTGGAGGGGATGGAATAGGGGCGGTCCGGGCGGGCTTGGGCGGTCCGGTTTTCCGGCTAAGCCGGTTCGGCCTGTCCTCCAGGTGCCGCAGGCACTTGGGGGGAGCGCGGTCGGCTGCCCGCGCCGCCTGCGCACTGGCGGGATTGCCGCGTGTACGCCGCGGCGGAAGGGGGGGCCTCCCCGCTCCGGCGGCAACCGTCTGCAGAACCGTCTTGGCAGGCGAAAGCGGCCCGGCTGGAGAGCCGGGCCGCCATTTTTCCTCACCGGGCGCGGAGCTGCCAGAAGGCCACGGCGCTGGCCGCCGCCACGTTCAGGGAGTCCACGCCGTGGGCCATGGGGATGCGAACGGTGTAGTCGCACGCGGCGATGGTATGGGGCGCCAGCCCGTCCCCCTCCGTCCCCAGCACGATGGCCAGACGCTCCTCCGCCAGCAGCGCCGGGTCTTCGATGGAGACCGCCGTGTTGCTCAGGGCCATGGCGGCGGTTTTGAAGCCCATCTGCGCCAGGCGCCGGAGCCCCGGCTGGGGCCACTGGCCGGCGTCGTCCCCGATGCGGGTCCAGGGAACCTGGAACACGGTGCCCATGCTCACCCGCACCGCCCGGCGGTACAACGGGTCGCCGCAGGAGGGGGTGACCAGCACGGCGTCCATGCCCAGGGCCGCCGCCGAGCGGAAAATGGCGCCGATGTTGGTGGAGTCCACAATGCCCTCCAGCACCGCCACCCGCCGTGCCCCGGCGCACAGCGCCTCCACCGGCGGCAGCGCCGGCCGCTCCATGGCGCACAGCACGCCCCGGGTCAGCGGATAGCCCGTCAGGCCCGCCAGGAGGGCGCCGTCGGCGGTGTAGACCGGGAGATCGCCGCACCGGGCGATCAGCTCCCGGGCCTGGCCCTGGAGGTGCCTGCGCTCCGTCAGCAGGGAGAGGGGGCGGTATCCGGCGTCCAGGGCCCGGTGGATCACCTTGGGGCTCTCCGCGATGAAGACGCCCCGTTCCGCCTCCACCCTGCGGCGGAGCTGTGCCTCCGTCAATCGGGCGAAAACGTCCAGCTCCGGCGCCGCAAAATCGGTTATTTCCACGATGTTGGCCATAAAAGCCTCCTCCACTGCCAAAGAATAGGCCCATTGTACCCCATTCGCCCCAAACCGGCAAGCCCCCGCCGGACAAAACGGGGCCGGGCCCTGAGGGCCCGGCCCGTCTTTTCACAAGGAGCACTTGCCCCGCGCCAGATAGGTGCCCCGGGGCGCCTGGTCCAAAACCGCGCCGTCCCGGACGGCCACCGCCCCCCGGAGCCACACCTCCCGAATGCCCCCGGCGGTGACGAAGCCCTCGTAGGGGTTGTAGTCCACGTTGGCCGCGCAGTCCTCCGCCCGGATCACGTGGCTGCGGCCCGGGTCGTACACCACGATGTCCGCGTCGCTGCCGGGGCGGAGGACCCCCTTCCGGGGGAACAGCCCGTACAGCCGGGCGGGGTTTTCGCTGAGGGCCTTGCACATCCGGGCGGCGCCGATCCGCCGCTTGGCCACGCCGTAGGAGTAGAGCAGCTCCCCCCGGGTCTCCACCCCGGGCAGCCCGCCGGGGATTTTGGTGAAGTCCTCCGCGCCCAGGTCCTTCTGGGCCAGGGTGAAGGAGCAGTGGTCGGTGGAGACCGTCTGAATCTCCCCCCGGCGGAGGGCCTTCCACAGAACGTCCTGCTCCTCCTTGGCCCGCAGGGGCGGGGCGCAGACGTACCGGGCCGCGGCGGAGTAGTCCGCGGCAAAGTACACGCTCTCGTCCAGCAGCAGGTACTGGGGGCAGGTCTCCACATACACGGTCTGGCCCCGCCGCCGGGCGTGCTCCACCTCCTGGAGGGCCTCCCGGTTGGTCAGGTGGACGATGACCACCGGGCACTCCGCCGCTTGGGCGATGCGCAGCAGGCGGCTCACCGCCTCCGCCTCCAGGTAGGGGGGGCGGGTCCGGGGATGGCTGGCGGGGCCGGTCTCCCCGGCAGCCTTCCGCTCGGCGATCATGCCGTCGATGACCCCGGCGTTCTCACAGTGGACGCCGCAGATGCCCCCCAGGGCCTTCAGCTCCTTCAGCGCCCAGTACATATCCCGGTCCCCCACCATCATGGCGGGGTAGGTCATGTACATCTTGAAGGAGGAGACGCCCGCGGCGAACATGTCCCGCAGCTCCCCCCGGATGGACTCGTTCCAGTCGTCGATGGTCATGTGGAAGCCGTAGTCGCAGAAGGTGCGGCCGTCGGCCTTCTGGTGCCACAGCTCCAGGCCGTGGCGGAGGCTCTCCCCCTTGTTGGGGCAGGCGAAGTCGATGACGGTGGTGGTGCCGCCCCGGAGGGCCGCCCGGCTGCCGGTGAAAAAGTCGTCGGCAGTGGTGGTGCCCGCCACGTCCAGATCGAAGTGGGTGTGGGCGTCGATGAAGCCGGGGAAGAGCAGGCAGCCGGTGACGTCCGTCACGGCGTCGGCCCGGAGCTTCAGATTCCGTCCCACGGCGGCGATCTTCTCGCCGTCCACCAGGATGTCGGCCCGCTTCATCCCGTTGCCGGTGATGACGGTGCCGCCCTGCAGCAGTGTTCTCATGCACGTCCCTCCGTTCTTGTGTTGGGTTTGATCCCAGTATACCACCGCCGCCGCCGGATTTCCAGGGGCGGCGGGGGAATTCCCTCAAAGTTTATGGGCGAAAGCCAAAAAAATTTGGTTTGCGACGGAAATTTCTTTGTCTATTTTTGCTGGATATGCTATAATCAATTCATGTAGGCAAAGGACTTGCCTGGAAAACGAAGGAGGTATGATCATGAAGAGCAAAAAACTGCTGTCCCTGCTGCTGACACTGGCCATGCTGTTCTCCCTGACCGTCACCGCAAGCGCGGAGGAGACGGGCGGAGAGATGAGCGGCAGCATCGTCATCCTGCACACCAATGACGTCCACGGGGCCATCGGCGGCTACGCCACCGCCGCGGCGCTGAAACAGGCCTACGAGGACGCGGGCGCCTACGTGCTGCTGCTGGATGCCGGCGACTTCAGCCAGGGCGATCCCACCGTCAGCGTTTCTCAGGGTGTCACCGCCGTGGAGCTGATGAATCTGGCGGGGTATGACGCCGCCGCTCCCGGCAACCACGAGTTCGACTACGGCTACGACAACCTGAAGGCGCTGGAAGAGCAGGCGGACTTCCCCATCCTGGCCGCCAACGTGCTGGAGATGGACGACCCCATCGCCGTGAACGGAGCCACCATCACCACCGGGGGCAACGCGTTTGGTACGCGGACCGTGTTCACCGCCCCCGACGGCACCAAGATCGGCGTCTTCGGCCTGACCACGCCGGAGACCGCCACCAAGGCCCACCCCGCCAAAATCCAGGGCCTGGCCTTTGAGAGCGGCCGCGACCTCTTCGCCACCGCCAGAACACAGGTCCGCGCCCTGGAGAACGCCGGGTGCGCGTACATCATCTGCCTGGGCCACCTGGGCATCGACGAGGAGTCCACCGGCAACCGCTCCACCGACCTTCTGGAGGCGGTGGAGGGCATCGACGTCTTCATCGACGGCCACTCCCACTCCACGGTGGAGGAGACGGCGGCGGTGAGCGGCGCCACGCTGTCCAAGCTCCCCGCCCAGGGCATCGCCTCCAAGGAGACCACCCTGGTCACCCCGGCGAAGGGCGAGGCGCTGCTGACCTCCACCGGCACCAAGTTTGCCACCATCGGCGCCATCGTCCTCAATGACGAGGGCATCACCGAGCGCTCCTTCCCTTTGGATGCCATCTCCCTCACCCCCGACGCCGCCGTGGCCGCCCGGGCCGCCGCCATCCAGAAGGAGATTGACGACGACTACGGCACTGTGTTCGCCACCACCGCCGTGGCGCTGAACGGCGAGAAGGACCCCGGCAACCGCACTGAGGAGACCAACCTGGGCGACCTCATCACCGACGCCCTGGTCTGGGGCGCGGAGAAGAACGGCGAGCAGGTGGACGCGGCCGTTACCAACGGCGGCGGCATCCGGGCCTCCATCGCCGCGGGGCAGATCACCAAGAAGGACATCAACACCGTGCTGCCCTTCGGCAACACGCTGAGCATCGTCAAGGTCACCGGCGCGGAGCTGCTGGAGGCCCTGGAGGCCTCCACCTATGCCACGCCCACCGCCATCGGCGGCTTCCCCCAGGTCTCCGGCATCCAGTTCACCGTGGACACCACCAAGGCCTTTGACCAGGGGAACCTGTATCCCGGCTCCACCTACCACGCCCCCAAGAGCATCCAGCGGGTGAGCATCCAGAGCGTGGGCGGCAAGCCCTTTGACGCCAAGGCCACCTATGCCATCGCCACCAACGACTTCATGGCCGCCGGCGGCGACACCTACTACGCTTTCTCCGCCGCCTCCGTCAACTACGACCTGGGCCTGCCCATGGACGAAGTGGTGATGGACTATATCACCGAGGCGCTCAAGGGCACCGTCACCGCGGCGGCCTACGGCGAGCCCGACGGCCGCATCACCATCAGCAACGGCCTGCCCTTCACCGACGTGGCTGCCACCGCCGCCTATTTCGACGCGGTGAAGTACGTCTATGAAAACGGCATCTTCAACGGCACCAGCGCCACCACCTTCGCCCCCGACGCCACCATGACCCGGGGCCAGATGGTCACCGTGCTGTGGCGGATGAGCGGCTCTCCCGAGCCCAAGGCCGCCAGCCCCTTCACCGACGTGGCCGCCGCCTCCCCCTACGCCAAGGCCATCGCCTGGGCCAAGGAGAACGGCCTGAGCAACGGCACCTCCGAGACCACCTTCGCCCCCGGCACCGCCATCTCCCGCCAGCAGTTTTTGACCATCCTGTACAACTACGCCGGCTTTATGGAGTATGACACCACCCAGGGCGGCATGTCCGCCAAGGAGGCCTCCGACTACGAGCAGATCTCCGAATACGCCCGGCCCGCCATGCAGTGGGCGCTGAGCGCAGGCATCACCGCCGCCGTGGACGGCAAGCTGATGCCCACCGCCCCCGCCCCCCGCTCTCAGGTGGCGGAGTTCTTGGCGAACTTCTGCCAGAAGGTGGTCCCCGCCGAGACCGCCAAGGCAGCCTGATCCCATACCTTTCAGCGACCCGCCGCCTGCGTGCAGACGGCGGGTCGCTGCCGCTGTGGGGCCGGAAGCGCCTTGCGGCGGTTCGCCGCCGGGGCGGCCGAGGCGGGGGAAGGCGTTCTGCCGCGGCGTGTACGCGGCGGAGACCGCTTCCCGGCCCGCGGATGGGGGAGCAGCCCCGCAGAGCCCGTTTGCAATCTTGGACAAGCTGTCCCGCGTCTCGGCCTGCGGGTGCGGGAGCTGTCCCGTGAAGCCCGTTTGCGATTCTGGACGAGTTGTCCCGCTTTCCGGCCCGCGGGCAGGGGAGCAGCCCCGCAGAGCCCGTTTGTGATCTTGGACGAGTTATCCCACTTCCAAGTCCGCAGGTGCGGGAGCCATCCCCGCCCCTGGGCAGGCAAGGGCTGTCCCCGGCAGCCCGCCGCCTTCCCGGACCGGCGCCGCAGGCACCGTCCCGGCAACTACAAAGAGCGCCCGGAGCCACTGGCTCCGGGCGCTCTTTGCAGCGCTCTTATTTCAGATCGGCGTTTTTCTCCCAGGCGGCGATCACCGCGTCCATGACGGCGCCCCGGAACCCGGCCCGCTCCAGGGTTCGGACCCCCTGAATGGTGGTGCCGCCGGGGGAGCAGACAGCGTCCTTCAGCGCGCCGGGGTGGAGGCCGCTCTCCAGGGCCAGCCTGGCGGAGCCCAACAGCATCTGGGCGGCCATTTCCAGCGCGGCGGCCCGGGGCAGGCCGCAGGCCACGCCGCCGTCCGCCAGGGCCTCCAGGAAGAGGTCCGCAAAGGCGGGGCCGCAGCCGGCGACGGAGGAGCCGGCGTCGATGAGGTGCTCCGGCAGGGGGGAGAGGCGCCCGGCGTGGGACATGGCGTCCAGGAAGGTCTGGACCTCCGCCGGGGCGACGCCGGGGCCGGCTGCGTAGAGGATCATGCCCTCGCCCACGGAGACGGGGGTGTTGGGCATGATGCGCAGGACGGGATACGCCCCGCCCGCCAGCTCCTGGATGCGGGCAGTGGTGAGCCCCGCCGCCATGCTCACCAGGAGGAAGCGGTCCCGCCGCCGGGCCAGCACCGGGGCGATCTCCCCCAGCAGGTCCGCCATCATCTGGGGCTTCACGCCCAGGAAGAGATAGTCCGCCTGCTCCGCCACGGCGGCGTTGTCCATCGCCTGGCAGTCCAGCTCTGCCGCCAGGGCCGCGGCCTTGGCCGCCGTCCGGTTGGAGAGCAGCACCTGCTCCCCGGGCAGGACCTTGCGGGCCGCCCGGGCCAGGGCGCCGCCCATGTTGCCAGTGCCGAGAAAACCGAAAATTGCCATTTTCCGCACAACCTTTCCAAAAGCGGGGAGGGGGTCAGCGCACCTGCCCCTCGCCGTAAATCACGTATTTGCAGCTGGTCAGCTCCTCCAGGCCCATGGGGCCCCGGGCGTGCATCTTCTGGGTGGAGATGCCGATCTCCGCCCCCAGGCCGAACTCGCCGCCGTCGGTAAACCGGGTGGAGGCGTTGACGTACACCGCCGCCGCGTCCACCGCGTCCAAAAAGCGCTGGGCCTTGAAGTAGTTGGTGGTGACGATGGCCTCGGAGTGGCCGGTGGAGTGGGCGTTGATAAAGGCGACGGCCTCCTCCATGTCCTTCACCGTGCGCACCGCCAGGATGTAGTCGTCGTACTCCGCGTCCCAGTCGCTCTCCGCCGCCGGGAGAGCCCGGGGGCCCAGCAGCGCCAGGGCCTGTTCGTCCGCCCGCAGCTCCACGCCCTTTTCGTCCAGCAGCGGCAGCGCCTTGGGCCAGAACGCCGCCGCGGCGGCCTCGTGGACGAGGACGCACTCCGCCGCGTTGCACACCGAGGGCCGGGAGCACTTGGCGTTGTAGAGGATGGAGGCGGCCATGTCCAGGTCCGCCTCGTCGTCCACGTACACGTGGCACACGCCCTCGCCGGTGCGGATGACGGGGACGCTGGCCTCCTTGGCCACCGCCCGGATCAGCGCCGCTCCGCCCCGGGGGATCAGCACGTCCACATACTCCTCCAGGTGCATCAGCTCGTTGGCCGTCTCGTGGCTGGTGTCCTGGACCAGGGAGATGCAGTCCCGGGGCAGCCCGGCGGCGGCCAGGGCCTCCCGCATCAGCTCCGCCACGCAGCGGTTGGAGCGAATGGCCTCCTTCCCGCCCCGGAGGATGCACACGTTGCCGGACTTCAGGCACAGGGCCGCCGCGTCCACGGTGACGTTGGGCCGGGCCTCGAAGATGATGGCGATGACGCCCAGGGGCACCGTCCGCTTTCCGATAATCAGCCCGTTGGGGCGGGTCTCCATCTTCGTCACCCGGCCGATGGGGTCCGGCAGGGCCGCCACCTGGCGCACGCCCTCCACAATGTCCGCGATGCGCGCCGGCGTCAGGGTCAGCCGGTCCAGCATGGCGGGGCGCATCCCCGCCTCCTGGGCCGCCGCCACATCCTCCGCGTTGGCGGCCAGCCACTCCGCCTGCCGCGCCGTCAACATCTCCGCCACGGCGCTCAGCGCCGCGTTTTTCCGCGCCGTGCCGGCGGTGGCCAGCACATAGCCGGCGGCCTTGGCCGCCGCGCCCTGCTGCTGCAATGCTGTCATGTGCGTCTCCTCCTTATCTCGATCTCGCCGCCAGGAACCGGGTGCCCAGGTCCCGTCCCTCCACGATGCCGTACAAATCCTCCATCCGCTTGCCATTGGTAATCACCATGTCGCACCCGGCGGCCATGGCCACCCGGGCGGCGGAGAGCTTGGTGGCCATGCCGCCGGTGCCCCGCCAGGTGCCGGCGCCCCCCGCCATCTCCAGAATCTCCGGGGTCAGGGCCTCCACCCGGTGGAGGAGCTTCGCCGCCGGATGGGTCTTGGGGTCCGCGTCGTACAATCCGTCGATGTCGCTGACGAGGATCAGCAGGTCCGCCCGGCACAGCTCCGCCACAATGGCGGAGAGGGTGTCGTTGTCGCCCAGGACCTTGTGGCGGCCGGTCTCGATCTCGGCGGAGGACACGGAGTCGTTCTCGTTCACCACCGGAATCACCCGCATCTCCAGCAGGGCGGAGAAGGTGCTGCGCAGGTGCTCCGCCCGGTCGGGGTCCTCCACGTCCTCGCCCGTCAGCAGAATCTGGGCCACGGAGCGGTTATACTCGGAGAACAGCTTGTCGTAAATGTGCATCATCCGGCACTGGCCCACGGCGGCGGCGGCCTGCTTCATCCGCAGCTCCCGGGGCCGCTCCGGAAGGCCCAGCTTCGCCGTGCCCACGGCGATGGCGCCGGAGGTGACCAGAATGACCTCGTGGCCCATGCCGTGGAGGTCCGCCAGGGTCCGCACCAGGTGCTCCATGCTCCGCAGGTCCAGGCTGCCGGAGTCGTGGGTGAGGGTGGAGGTGCCCACCTTCACCACAATGCGCTGTTTTGTCTGATCCACCGCCGTGTCCTCCCGGTATCAAAATGATACATCAGTATACCATGGGCTGCAAAAAAAAGAAAGCCCGGCGGGCGTGTAGTTTTCATAAAAATGCGGACAATACCAGGGAAAGCGAGGGATACTATGACTGAAACCACAAAACCCACCCAGCCGGAGGAGGAGAAGAGCTCCGACGCCAAGGAGACCGTCCAGGGCATTCTGGACTTCGGCTCCGCCCTGACCCGCACGCCCAGCGGCACGGTGTACTGCCTGACCATCATCGGTCAGATTGAGGGCCACATGACCGCCTCCAACAACACCAAGACCACCAAGTATGAACACGTCCTGCCGCTCCTTGCCAAGCTGGAGGAGAGCGAGGAGGTGGACGGGGTGCTGTTCCTTCTGAATACCGTGGGCGGCGACGTGGAGGCCGGGCTGGCCATCGCGGAGCTGATCGCCGGCATGACCAAGCCCACGGTCTCCATCGTCCTGGGCGGCAGCCACTCCATCGGCGTGCCCCTGGCGGTGGCGGCCCGGCGGAGCTTTGCCGTGCCCTCCGCCGCCATGACCATCCACCCCGTCCGCATGAGCGGCACCGTCATCGCCGCCCCCCAGACCTACAGCTATTTCCAGCGCCTTCAGGACCGCATCGTGGCCTTTGTCGCCGGGCACAGCAACATCTCCGGGGAAAAATTCCAGGCCCTCATGCTGGAAAAGGACGACATGGCCGCGGACGTGGGCAGCGTGATCTACGGGGAGGAGGCGGTCCGTCTGGGCCTGATCGACCAGGTGGGCGGCCTGTCCGACGGCCTGTCCTGCCTCTACCGGCAGATCCGGGAGCGGCGGGCGGAAAAAAGCGCCGGCGCCGGCGATTGACATTTTTCCCGAATTTGCTATGATAGTATTCTCGACTCGTCTCGGCCAGGAAGCTGAAATCTGGATAAATGAGGATACGGTCATATGCTTACACTCGATCAATTCAAGGAAGCCCGCGGCGTGCTGCGGGGAGTCATCTCCAAGACGGAGCTGGTGCACAGCCAGTATTTTTCCGAGCTGTGCGGCAACCAGGTCTATCTGAAGCCGGAGAACTTACAGGTCACCGGGGCCTATAAAATCCGGGGCGCCTACTACAAGACCACCAAGCTCACGGAGGAGCAGAAGGCCAGCGGCCTGATCACAGCCTCCGCCGGAAACCACGCCCAGGGCGTGGCCTACGCCGCCCAGGTGGCCGGGGTGAAGGCCGCCGTTGTCATGCCCACCACCACGCCGCTGATGAAGGTGAACCGCACCAAGCAGTACGGCGCGGAGGTCATCCTCCACGGCAGCGTGTTCGACGACGCCGCCGCGCATGCCATGCGCCTGGCGGAGGAGCGGGGCATGACCTACATCCCGCCCTTCAACGACCTGGACGTGGCCTGCGGTCAGGGCACCATCGCCTATGAGATTTTCCAGTCCCTGCCGGATGTGGACGTGATTTTGGTCCCCATCGGCGGCGGCGGCCTGGCGGCGGGGGTGTCCACCCTGGCAAAGCTGCTGAACCCCCATGTGAAGGTCATCGGCGTGGAGCCCGCCGGCGCCGCCTCCATGAAGGCCTCCATCGAGGCGGGGGAGGTGGTGACGCTGCCCTCCGCCGTCACCATCGCCGACGGCGTGGCGGTGCGCACCCCCGGGGATCTGGTGTTCCCCTATGTGCGGGACAACATCGACGAGTTTTTGACCATTGAGGACGACGAGCTGGTGGAGGCCTTCCTGGACATCATGGAAAACCACAAGATGGTGGTGGAGAACGCGGGGCTGCTGTCCGTGGCGGCGCTGCGCCACCTGGACTGTAAGGGCAAGAACGTGGTCTCCATCCTCTCCGGCGGCAATATGGACGTCATCACCATGGCAAGCCTGGTGCAGTACGGCCTCATCAACCGGGGGCGGGTGTTCACCTTTTCCGTCATGCTGCCGGACCGGCCCGGCGAGCTTTTGCGGGTGGCCGAGGTGGTGGCGGGCCAGAGCGGCAACATCATCAAGCTGGACCACAACCAGTTCGTCAGCATCAACCGCCAGAGCAAGGTGGAGCTGCGGGTGACGCTGGAGGCCTTTGGCCACGACCACAAGACCGCCATTTTGCAGGCCCTCCGGGACCAGGGCTACGACGCCTGCCTGGTGGACTCCAAGGGCATTTACAATTGAAGCGGAAGGGGAGACCGGAGGGAACGGTCTCCCCTTTTTATTTATCCCAGGGCCTCCCGCAGCAGCGCCTGCTGCCCGCCGTCGAACTCCCCCAGCACCCGGTCGAAGGTCTCCGCGTCCGCCGCCCGCTGGGCCTGCAGCATCCCGGCCACGGCCTCCGCGTAGGGGTCGTAGGCGCTGAGATAGAAGTTCATCATGTCCCGGTCCCGGTCGGCCTGGTCCGGTCCCACGGCGGCCTCCGCCAGGGCCTTCTTCAGGGGCGTCCACCAGTCGGAGCCGTAGTTCCGCCGGCCCATCACGCCCCAGGTGTCGTAGGTGAAGCTCCCCGCGCAGTCCAGAAGCTCCCGGCCGTCCACCGCCCGGTCGAAGAACAGGTCAGACAGCAGCTCGTGCATCCGGCGGTTGGTCTCCATGTAGCCGCCGTCCGGCCCGTCCGTCAGCTCCAGGCTCTCCTCCGCCGGGGGGGCGTTGTAATACCCCGGGGTCAGGATGTAGGCCCGGGCCGCCCCCAGGGGGGTGAGAAGCTCCGGATGCTGCCCGGCGTCGCACTCCGCCTGGAGCGCCGCGTAGTGGTCCGCCATGGGCTGGTCAATGGCGGGGATGGTCAAAGAGACGGTGCCGTACTCGTCGTACACCCGCTCCACGCACCAGATTCCCCCCTCGCCCTGCCTGGCGGGCTGGGACAGCACCAGGGTCTCGTACTCCCGCTTGGAGCCGTCAAAGGTGAAGTAGCGGAAGTATTTCACGTAGGCGTGGTCGCCCTCCCAGGTGAAGGGCTGGTTCCAAAATTCCTGCAAGCTGTACGGCGTCAGGCCGTTGCGCTGGATGATGTCCGCGCTGACCTGGGGCCCCAGGGCGCTCAGCCGCTCCCAGGTCTTCCAGTCCTCGGTCTGGGTGTCGACGGTGCCGCCGCTGCGGTAAAACCGCACGTCGGTGGGGAAGGTCCGGGCGTAGTACCAGCTCTCGTCCCGGGCAAAGACCTCGCAGCCGCTGCCGTCCCCCTGGCACAGCTGCTCAAAGGCGGTCTGGTCCAGGGCGGAGATGCCGAAGAGCACGCCGTCGCCCTCGCCGCTGAAGCCGTCCGCCCGGGCGGCCTCCACGGAGGCCTTTTCCTGGACCAGCAGGAGCTGGACCCAATGGGGGTTGGCACCGCCGTCGGGGAAGTCCGTGGTCACCAGGAGCAGCTCTTGGTACTCCTCCGGCAGGACGATTTCCATGTCCCGGGGATCGGCGGCCTTTTCCGCGGGCGGGAGCGTCTCTGCGGGCGGGGCGTCCGGCTCCGGGGCGGGCGGGGGATCTGCCGCCCGGCCGCATCCGGCGGTCAGCAGCAGGCATAAAAGCAGGGGGAATCCCCTTCGGAAAACATGCTTCATCAGAACTCCTTTCCAGTGCGGTGGATGCCTTTTTTTCATCATAGCCCAAAGCGGGGCGCCGTCCATCTCAAAACGGTAACAATCGGGCAAGTGAGGGAACCACCTGGGCGGAAATTTCGGATTTTTCTTGAAATAGACGGGATTGTCTGCTATATTATTCTAGTTATCGTATGTTGATTTGCAGAGGTGGAAACGTGTACTTAAAAGCATTGGAGATTCAGGGCTTCAAGTCCTTTCCGGATAAGACGGTTCTGAACTTCGGAGAGGATATCACCGCCATCGTGGGCCCCAACGGCTCCGGCAAGTCCAATATTTCCGACGCCATCCGCTGGGTCATGGGCGAGCAGAGCGCCAAGGGCCTCCGGGGCGCCAAGATGGAGGACGTCATCTTCGGCGGCACCGCCAAGCGGGCCCAGGTGGGCTTTGCCCAGGTGACGCTGGTCATCGACAACACGGAGCACATCTTTCCCACCATGGAGGAGTCGGAGGTGGCCGTCACCCGGCGCTATTACCGCAGCGGGGAGAGCGAGTACTACATCAACCGCCAGTCCGTCCGCCTCAAGGACGTGACGGAGCTGTTCATGGACACCGGCATGGGCAAGGAGGGCTACTCCATCATCGGCCAGGGCAAAATCGACGAGATCCTCTCCGCCAAGAGCGGGGAGCGCCGGGAGATTTTCGAGGAGGCCGCCGGCATCTCCAAGTTTCGCCACCGCAAGGAGGAGGCGGAGCGGAAGCTGGAGCGGACGGAAGAGAACCTGGTGCGCATCAACGACAAGATTTCGGAGCTGGAGCTGCAGGTGGACCCGCTGCGGGACCAGGCGGAGAAGGCCCGGAAGTACCTGGTCCTCCGGGACGAGCTGCGGCTTTTGGAGATCTCCGTCTGGCTGGAGAACCTGGACGGGCTGAAGGCCGGGGCCCAGAAGCTGCGGGCGGACTTTGCCGCCGCCGAGGCCGCCCGGGACGAGGCCCGCACCGCGCTGGACGCCCTCTACGCCGAGGGGGAGCGGTTCGGCCAGCGGATGCAGGAGAAGGACATGGAGGCGGAGCGCATCCGCGCCGAGGCCGCGGCCCTGGAGGGCCGGGTGAAGGAGCAGGAGTCCGCCGTGGCCGTGCTGGAGAGCACCATCGCCCACAATGAGGAGAACATCGCCCGGGCCCGGACGGAGCTGGAGGAGACGGACAGCCGCTCCGGCGGGCTGCACCGCCAGGCGGAGGAGCAGGAGCGCCGCATCGCGGAGATCGACCGGGAGGCCGGGGAGTTGCGCGCGGCGCTGGACGAACTGCTTTCCAGGGCCCGGGAGGCGGCGGAGCAGGCCGGCGGCGCCCAGTCCCAGGCGGAGGCCCTCCGGGGCCAGGAGGCCATTGCCGTGGCCGCCGCCGCGGACCTGC
>NZ_UQXD01000014.1 GCF_900544955.1 uncultured Oscillibacter sp. | reverse complement strand
CCCGCCGGCCAGGGAGGACAGCAGGTCCGGCCCCGGCGCGGCCCCCGCCGGAGACGGCGGAGAGACCGGCGCCTGCGCCGGCTGGGCGGGGGGCGGCGCCGCCTCGGAGGGCTGGCCGCCGCCCAGGGACTGGGCCAGCTGCATGATCTGGGCCATGGCGTCGGGATTGGCCAGGATGTTGTTCAGTTTTTCGTCAAATTCGGCCAAATCCGCCACCCGCCTTTCCCGGGGTTATTTCTGGACCGCTCTGTTGATGCGCTCCACCAGTTCCGCGCCGTCGGGGCTCTGCATGACCTGGCTCACCAGCTTCACCATGTCCGCCGGGTTGCCGCGGGCCGCGGACTGGACCGCCCGCTGCAGTCCCGCGCCCTGGTCGCCCCGGGTCAGCATCTGCATGAGGGCCTGCCCGTCCCGGGAGCGCATGAGGGATTGGAGCATGGCGGGGTTGCTTCTCAGCTGTTCTACCAGCCGGGTGGTTTTGTCGTCCATAATACCTCCTTGGAGTCTTGGTTGGTCGGTTCCAAACCAGTATATGAGGCCGGAGGCAAAAAAGTGCCTGCGCTTTCGCGCAGGCACGGCGTGTGATCGAAAAAGTGCCGCAGGCACGTTGGGGAGAAGGCTGGGCCCGCTGTGGGCATGTGCCGTGCACCGAAGGCGCACCGCTTGCCCACGTGCGGACCGGGAGGGCTGCACGGTCACGGACATGCCGCGTCAGAACACGCTTGCGTTTTTAGTGACACTCCGACGGCGAAACGCCGGGAGGCGCCTGGGACAGGCGGCATGCTCAGTTGATTTTTCCCATGTCGCAGTCCTGCCGCAGGGGGCAGCCGGTGCACTTGGGACTGCGGGCGGTGCAGGTGTCCCGGCCGAAGAGCACCATGCGGTGGCAGAAGTTGTTGGACTCCTTGGGGGGGATTTTCTCCCGGAGCTGCCGCTCCACCTGGAGGGGGTCTTTGGACCCGTCGGTGATGCCCAGCCGCCCGGTGATGCGGATACAGTGGGTGTCGCAGACGTAGGCGGGCTGGCCGAACACGTCCCCCAGGATGAGGTTGGCGGTCTTCCGCCCCACGCCGGGGAGGGCCGTCAGCTCCTCCATGGTGCCGGGGACCTTGCCGCCGTGCTCCATCAGCAGCTTTTGCGCGCAGGCGACAATGTCCCGGGCCTTGCCGTTGAAAAAGCCGCAGGAGTGGATGTACTCCCCCACCTCCTGGGGGTCCGCCTCGGCGAAGCTCTCCAGGGTGGGGAAGCGGGCGTATAGTGCCGGAGTCACCTTGTTCACCCGTTCGTCGGTGCACTGGGCGGCCAGCCGCACGGCGAAGAGCAGCTCATAGTCCTTTTCATACTGCAGCGAGCACAGGCTGTCGGGGTACAGCTCCTTCAGCACGGCGATGATGCGGCCGATGGCGGCTTTCGATTTCATGGCGGTTCACCTCACGTTTTAGATGAGGCGAGTATACCACAGAATTCGACAAAAGGCCAGGGAAAAAACCGTGGCAATTTCCAGGGGAATCTGATATAATACAAAGTTAGACATGAGGAAGGGAGGGGACGCCATGCAGCGGCCTCTTGCGGATGAAATCCGCCCCAAGACGCTGGAGGAAGTGGTAGGCCAGCGGCACCTGCTGGGGCCCGGTGCGGTGCTCCGGCGGCTGATTGAAAGCGGAACCGACGCCAACATGGTCTTCTACGGTCCCTCCGGCACCGGCAAGACCACCCTTGCCAACATCATCGCCGCCAAAACCCAGAAGACCCTGTACCGGCTCAACGCCACCACGGCGTCCCTGCAGGACATCAAGGACATCATTGCGGACGTGGGGACGCTGCTGGCGCCCGGGGGCGTGCTGCTGTACCTGGACGAGATCCAGTACTTCAACAAAAAGCAGCAGCAGAGCCTGCTGGAATTCATGGAAAACGGCAAGCTGACGCTGATCGCCTCCACCACGGAAAACCCCTATTTCTATGTGTACAGCGCCCTGCTCTCCCGGAGCACGGTGTTTGAGTTCAAGGCGGTGACGGCGGAGGAGGCGGAGCCCGCCGTCCGCCGGGCCCTGGAGATCGCGCAGGGGCGCAGCCAGCTGCCCCTGCGCTGGGAGGAGGGGGTGCCCCTCCAGATCGCCACCGCCTGCGGCGGCGACGTGCGCAAGGCCATCAACGCGGTGGAGCTGCTGTGCCAGGCGGCGTCCCCCCGGGAGGGGGAGTTGGTGCTGACGGCGGAGGACGCCGCCCAGGTGGCCCAGCGCAGCGCCATGCGCTACGACCGGGACGGAGACGCCCACTACGACATCCTCTCCGCCCTGCAAAAGTCCATCCGAGGCAGCGACCCCGACGCGGCGGTGCACTATCTGGCCCGGCTGCTGGAGGCGGGGGATCTGCTCTCCCCCTGCCGGCGGCTGCTGGTCATCGCGGCGGAGGACGTGGGGCTGGCCTATCCCATGGCCATCGCCGTGACCAAGGCCTGCGTGGACGCGGCGGTGCAGGTGGGACTGCCGGAGGCACGGCTGCCCCTGGCGGAGGCCGCCGTGCTGCTGGCCACTGCCCCCAAGTCCAACACGGCCCACAACGCCATCATCGCCGCCATGGAGGACGTGCGCAAGGGGCGGAGCGGGGACATCCCCCGGCAGCTCCAGAACGTCCACGCCGACACCACCGGCTTTGACAACCGCCAGCACTACCTCTACCCCCACGACTTCCCCCACCGCTGGGTGGAGCAGCAGTACCTGCCGGACGTTCTAAAGGACGTGCACTACTACCAGTGGGGCGACAACAAGACCGAGCAGGCCGCCAAGGCATACTGGGAGAAGATCAAGGGCAAAGAGCTGTGAAGTCCGTCTCCACCGGCGGCCTTTCGTACCCGGGCGGGGAGTAGATCCACCGCTCCACCCGCCCGTCGGTGATCTGATAGCGCAGCGGCTCCGGCTCCGGGGCGGGGGGCAGGGTCTCGATGATGTGGAGCTTGATTTTCATCCGCTCCGGGCGGATGCTCTTGATGAAGACGGAGACCCCGTCGCCGGGGCGGAGGCCCTCCCGGGTGTCCGCCAGGCCGGAGAGGTTGGGGGAAAGCTCGATGAAGCTGCCGTACTCCTTGACGCTGCGAACGGTGCCCCGCACCGTCTCCCCGGGGCGGAAGCGGCTGGCGTTTTCCATCCAGGTGCCCAGTAGCTCCCGGTGGGTCATGGTGATGCGCCGGGTCTCCCGGTCCACGGCCCACACCGCCGCCAGGATTTTCTGCCCCGGCTGGAAGCGCTCCCGGGGGTGGGCGATGCGGGAGACGGAGATGTGCTCGATGGGCAGCATGGCCACGATGCCGCAGCCGATGTCCAAGAAGGCGCCGAAGGACTCCAGCCGGGTCACCCGGCAGGTGAGGACCGTCCCCGGCGCCAGCCGGGGCAGCAGAAAGTCCATGGCCGCCTCTTGGGCGGCCCGGCGGGAGAGCAGGGCCACCGGCGCCCCCTTTTCGTCGGCGCGGAGGTCCGTGACGGTAAAGCAGGCGGACTTGCCCACCCGGGACAGCACGGCGATGTCCCGGTCGGAGCCGCTGATCCAGGGGGCGGTGACCTCCGCGCGGGGCATCCGGCCCTCTACGCCCCCCAGGGGGATGTGGAGGGTGTGGGCGGTGTCGCACCGCTGGACGGGGCCCTCCAGCACGGCGCCGGAGGCCAGGGCCTCCTTCAGCTCCGCCAGGGAGCAGGGAGCGGGAGGGCGCAGGCCCTCCGGCGGGAAGAGATGATTCAACGGCATGTTTGATCGCATCCTATCTGCCGCGGCGTGCGGCGTGATGTTTGACAACGTATGATATGCAGAACGGGAGACCGGATTGACAGGAGGCGCGTATGGACCTGCATCTCCACGACAGAGTGGAATTGAAAAAAGCCCATCCCTGCGGCAGCACCCAGTGGGAGATCCTGCGGGTGGGCATGGACATCAAGCTCCGCTGCCTGGGGTGCGGGCACGAGCTGATGCTCCCCCGCAGCAAGGCGGAGAAGAGCATCCGGAAGATCGTGACGAAGGAGGCATCCACATGAACAAGAAAACCACGCGGGCCATCGCATTGACGCTGGTGGTGGTGATGATCGTGGCCCTGGTGGCGTCCATGGTCATCCCTTACGTATAAGCGCCCCAATCGACAAAAGAAACCGGACGGCCCAGGCCGTCCGGTTTCTTTTTGCGACCGGTTTTACGGGGGGACCGGCCTATAATGTGCGTACTGAGCCGCCGGGGGCCGCCGGCAGAGGAGGGGATGCCATGACGGTGGTGTACATCGACAGCGTGTTTTTTCTCAACGGGATCATGGACTATCTGCTGGTGCTGGCCACGGCCCGGCTGGCAGGCATCCCCCTGCGGCGGAGGCGGTATCTCCTGGCGGCCCTGGCGGGCGGGCTGTACGCGGCGGCGGTGTTTCTGCCGGGGCTGGAGTTTTTGGCCGCCGGACCCGCCAAGGCGGCGGCGGGGGTGCTGCTGGCCCTGCTGGCCTTCGGCGGGGAGGCGCGGCTGCTGCGGCTGACGCTGCTGCTCTTCCTCCTCTCCTGCGGCATGGCGGGGGCAGTGCTGGCGCTGGGGCTGCTGGCGGGGGGCCTCCCCATGGTGAACGGCGTGTTCTACACGGATGTGGACGGCCGGGTGCTGGCGGTTGCGGCCACGGCGGGGTATCTGGTGGTGTCGGTGGTGTTCCGGGCCTCCGCCCGCCAGGGCATGGCCGGGCGGCTGCTGCCGGTGCGGGTGTCCATCGGGGGCAGGACGGCGGAGCTGACGGCCCTGTGGGACAGCGGCAACACCCTCCGGGACCCGGCGGACGGGCGGCTGGTGCTGGTGGCGGCGCCGGGGAGCCTGGCGGGGGTGCTGCCGGGGCCGGTGGCGCGGCTGTGCACGGCGGAGGGGCTGCGCCGCCCGGCGGAGCTGCTGGAGCCGGTACTGCGGGCGGCCCCGGCCCTGCGCCCCCGGCTGGTGCCCTACCACGCGGTGGGGGTGGCGGGGGGACTGCTGCTGACGGTGCGAAGCGATTGGACGGAGATCGGCGGCGCGAGGCATTCCGCGCTGCGGCTGGCCCTGTCCCCCACGGCGCTGGGGAACGGGTATACCGCCCTGTGGGGCGGCGAGGTGAGAAAAGGAGGACGGGATGGACTGGAAGAGGGCATGGCGGCGGCTGCTGATCCGGCTGGGACTGCTGCCGGATGAGGGCGTCCACTACATCGGCGGCAGCGAGACCCTGCCGCCGCCGCTGAGCAAGGAGCGGGAGGCGGCGCTGCTGGCCCGGCTGGACGAGGAGGACGCCCGGAAGGAGCTGATCGAGCACAATCTGCGGCTGGTGGTGTACATCGCCCGGCGGTTTGAGAACACCGGCGTGGGCATTGAGGACTTGATCTCCATCGGAACCATCGGCCTGATTAAGGCGGTGGGCACCTACCGGACGGACAAGAACATCAAGCTGGCCACCTACGCCTCCCGGTGCATTGAAAACGAGATTTTGATGTACCTGCGGAAAAACGCCAGCCGGAAGGGGGAGGTGTCCTTCGACGAGCCGCTGAACACCGACTGGGACGGCAATGAGCTGCTGCTCTCCGACGTGCTGGGCACCGAGGCCGACACGGTGATGCGCCCCATCGAGGAGGACGTGGACCGGAGCCTGCTGGCGGCGGCCATCCGGATTCTCTCCCCCCGGGAAAAGCAGATCATCACCATGCGCTTCGGCCTGGGGGGCACCAAGGAGCAGACCCAAAAGGAGGTGGCGGACCAACTGGGCATCTCCCAGTCCTACATCTCCCGGCTGGAGAAGCGGATCATCTCCCGTCTGAAAAAGGAGATTCTGCGGCTATCCTGAGCTTGACAATCCAAACCGGGTATACTATACTAGGACAGAATATGGGAACTGCGAGGAAGGGAAGCAGTACCCGCCGGTGGAAAGCCAAGAGAGGGAGCGGTTTGGTGGAAGCTCCCGTGACCGCGGCGGGGAAGTCGTCCCGGAGCATTGGGCTGAAGGAGCAGTAAGCCGCAACGGTGACCCGCCGTTACCGGGGAGCGGCGCCTGTGCGCCGGTGAGTGCGGGAGTTTCCCGAATTCAGGTGGTACCACGGACTGCTGTTCGCCCTGAGCCGAAAGGCTCAGGGCGTTTTTTGCGAAGGGGGGATCGCCGGTGTTCCAGGTGGAGACGACGGTGACATGGCGGGATTGGGACGCGTGGCGGAAGGCCTTCGCCCTCCATGGAAAGGTCCTGGGCACGGGGGTGCGGGCGGCGGCGGGCCTCCAGCGGCTCTGGGGCCTGGGCATGGCGGTGCTGGGCGCCGCGCTGTGCCTGGCGGGGGCGTTGGGGGGCCTTTTCAACCTGCTGACGCTGCTGGGGGCGCTGTGCCTGCTGTACGGCGTGCCGGCACTGCGGCAAAAGGACCCCCGGGCGTTCCTGGCCTCCCGGCGGGAGGAGGCGGCCCTCCGGGCGGAGTACCCGGACCGCCGCCTGCGCCTCTCCTTCGACGGGGAGGGCTTCTCCCTGTGGGAACCCGGCGGGGGCGGCAGCTACCGCTACGCCGCCTTGACGGACGTTTGGGAGGACGGGGAGCGCTTCTACCTCTTTTTGCAGGGGGAGATGCGGTTTCCCCTGCGAAAGGCGGATTTCACCGGGGGAAGCCCCGGGGAATTCCGGGAGTTTATCAGCCAAGCCGCCGGGAGGCCGGTGGAACAGATCAGATAAAGGGAGAAGACAGATGAGATTTGAAGCGGAGATGAATTTGACCTACCGGCAGCTTTTGGCGCTGTACGACGTGTCCGAAAAGCTGTTCCGGCGCAAGCAGATGCTGCTGTTCCGGGTGGTGTGTCTGGCGGTGGGCGTCTGGCGGACCTGGGGCATGTGGACGGCCATCGCGGCGGAGGGACCCTCCTTTCGGCGGGTGAGCCACCTGCTGATCGGCCTGCTGTTTTTGATCGCGGGCCTGATTCCCAACCAGGTCAGCGCCGCCTTTGCCCGGCTGCGGGTGCTGTACAAGGGCAAGGTGCAGTTTGAAAACGGCTGCTTTTACGAGGTCATCGGCGACCAGAAAATCCGCCACAGTTATGACAAGGTATACGCCCTGGTATACTACCGGGGATACGACTTTATCTTCCTGGACCCCCTGGCCAGCCTCTCCGTCGAACTGGACAAGCTGCCCGGAAGGGACCCGGAGGAGCTGCGCCGCTTCCTGGAGGAGCGGTGCGGCAAGGCCTATCAGCGCGCCTGAGACCATGGAAAGAAAAGGAGAAGCCAGATGAACAGAGAATTGCCGAAGGTGTATGAGCCCCAGCAGGTGGAGTCCCGCATCTACCAGATGTGGATGGACGGCGACTGCTTCAAGGGCCGCCCGGACCCGGAGAAACAGCCCTTTTCCATTGTGATGCCGCCCCCCAACGTCACCGGCCAGCTGCACATGGGCCATGCCCTGGACTCCACCCTCCAGGATATCCTCACCCGCTTCAAGCGGATGCAGGGCTACGCCGCGCTGTGGCTGCCCGGCACGGACCACGCCGGCATCGCCACCCAGATCAAGGTGGAGGAGGACCTGCGGGTCAACGAGGGCAAGACCCGCTACGACCTGGGGCGGGAGAAGTTCCTCCAGCGGGTGTGGCAGTGGAAGGAGAAGTACGGCGACCGCATCGTGGCCCAGCAGAAGAAGCTGGGCGTCTCCTGCGACTGGAGCCGCTCCCGCTTCACCATGGACGAGGGCTGCTCCAAGGCCGTGCGGGAGACCTTCTGCGACCTGTACGACAAGGGCCTCATCTATAAGGGCAGCCGCATCATCAACTGGTGCCCCCACTGCACCACCGCCCTCTCCGACGCGGAGGTGGAGTACCAGGACAAGCCCGGCCGCCTGTGGCACATCCGCTATCCCCTGGCGGACGGCTCCGGGGACCTGGTGGTGGCCACCACCCGCCCGGAGACCATGATGGGCGACACCGGCGTGGCCGTGAACCCGGAGGACGAGCGGTTCCGGGACCTGGTGGGGAAGACCTGCATCCTGCCCATCATGAACCGGGAGATTCCGATTGTGGCGGACAGCTACGTGGAGCTGGGCTTCGGCACCGGCGCCGTGAAGATGACCCCCGCCCACGACCCCAACGACTTTGAGGTGGGCCTGCGCCACAACCTGGAGGTCATCCGCTGCATCGGGGACGACGGCAAGATCAACGAAAACGGCGGCCCCTACCACGGGCTGGACCGCTACGAGTGCCGCCGGCAGATTGTGAAGGACCTGGAGGAGCAGGGGTATCTGGTGAAGACCGAGCCCTACAGCCACAACGTGGGCACCTGCTACCGCTGCCACAACGACGTGGAGCCCCTGATCTCCGCCCAGTGGTTTGTGAAGATGGAGCCCCTGGCCCAGGAGGCGCTGCGGGTGGTCCGGGACGGCGAGGTGAAGTTCGTCCCCGAACGGTTCTCCAAGACCTACACCAATTGGATGGAGAACGTCCATGACTGGTGCATCTCCCGCCAGCTGTGGTGGGGTCATCAGATTCCCGCCTGGACCTGCGACGAGTGCGGCCACATCAACGTGGACCGCCAGGACCCGGTGAAGTGTGCCAAGTGCGGCTCCACCCACCTGACCCGGGAGGAGGACGTGCTGGACACCTGGTTCTCCAGCGCCCTGTGGCCCTTCTCCACTCTGGGCTGGCCGGAGCAGACGGCGGATTTGGACTACTGGTATCCCACCTCCGTCATGGTGACGGGGTATGACATCATCTTCTTCTGGGTGGCCCGGATGATCTTCTCCGGCTGCGAGCAGATGAAGAAAATCCCCTTCCACACCGTGCTGATTCACGGTCTGGTCCGGGACGACAAGGGACGCAAGATGTCCAAGTCCCTGGGCAACGGCATCGACCCCCTGGAGATCGCGGAGAAGTACGGCGCCGACGCCCTGCGCTTCAACCTCATCACCGGCAACTCCCCGGGCAACGACATGCGGTTTTATACCGAGCGGTGCGAGGCCATGCGGAACTTCGCCAACAAAATCTGGAACGCCAGCCGCTTTGTCATGATGAACCTGACCATTTCCCGCTGCGTCTTGCCCCCGGCGGCGGACCTGGCGCCGGAGGATAAGTGGGTGCTCTCCAAGCTGAACACCCTGGTGAAGGAGGTCACGGAGAACCTGGACAGCTATGAGATCGGCGTGGCCTCCGCCAAGGTCTACGACTTCCTGTGGGACACCTACTGCGACTGGTATATCGAGCTGACCAAGAGCCGCCTGAGCGGCGGGGACGAGGGGGCCAAGGAGACGGCGCAGCAGGTGCTGTGCTACGTGCTGACGGAGCTTTTGAAGCTGCTGCACCCCTTCATGCCCTTCATCACCGAAGAGATTTTTCAGGCCCTGCCCCACGAGGGGGCGTATCTGATGACCGCCCGCTGGCCGGAGTACCGGGAGGCGCTGTGCTTCCCGGCGGAGGAGGCCGCCATGGAGGCGGTGATGGATACCATCAAGGCCATCCGGGCCCGCCGGTCCGAGATGAACGTGCCCCCCTCCAAAAAGGCGGAGGTCCTGCTGGTCACCGATGCGCCGGACGTCTACGCCCAGGGTGTCCACTTCATCCAGCGCCTGGCCTTCGCCAGCGAGGTGAAGTTTGCCCGGACTGCCCCCGCCGACGTCACCGGAATGGTGACGGTGGTCACCCACAACGCCACGGCCTATATGCCCCTCAGCGAGCTGGTGGACATCGCCGCGGAGCTGGAGCGCATCGCTAAGGAGCGGGAGAAGGCAGAGAACGGTCTGCGCATGGTGGAGCAGAAGCTCTCCAACGAGAAGTTCGTCTCCAGGGCCCCCGAGGCGGTGGTGAATGCCGAGAAGGAGAAGGCCGCCAAGTACCGGGAGCTGATCGCCAAGCTGGAGGAGTCCGCCCAGGCGATGCAGGCGTAAGCGCAGACCGGCGCCCCCGGCTGGGGGCGCCGGAGCCGGCGGCGCGAAAAGATGCTGTCCGGGGTGGCCCAGAGGGCGCCGTCCCCGGCGGCATCGAAAATGGGGCGGGGCGTTTGCCGTAAACAAACAGCCGCCGGAAGGCGGCTGTTCTGCGTGCCGCCCAAACGCCGTTTTCCGCCGCTCCGACGGAGAAGGGCGCTGATTCCGCGGGAAAAGATCTGCTTGAAATACCTGTAATGGGAAATAACCTTATAGGACAAGCGGCGCTTGCGGTAGTCCCGGTGCGGCAAACGGATTCCGTGAGAGGCGGCGGAGGCGCTGTGGATGTCCGGCGGCTTGCGGCGGGCGGAAGGCGTCTGTCCCCCGGCAAGGGCAAAAAGAGCAAGGCACCCGCAGTCTGCGGGTGCCTGGAGAGGAGATGCGGCGTGAAGGGGTTTGTACGCGAAGACCAGTGGTTTTCCCTCTGCGGGCTGAACTGCGGCCTCTGCACCATGCGCCTAGGCGGATACTGCCCCGGCTGCGGCGGCGGGGCGGGGAACCAGGGCTGCGCCGTCGCCCGGTGCAGCCTGGACCACGGCGGCGTGGCCTACTGCTGGCAGTGTGAGGCGTTTCCCTGCGGCCGGTATGCGGAGAGGGACGCATACGACGTGCTGATTACCACCCGCAACCGCCGTTCGGACATGGAAAAAGCCCGCCGCATGGGCCCGGAGGCCTACGGGGCGGAGCAGCGGGAGCGGCGCGCCATGTTGGACCGCCTGCTGGCGGAGCACAACGACGGGCGGCGCAAAACCCTGTTTGCCCTGGCGGCGAACCTGCTGGAGCTGGAGGCGCTGCGCTCCGTGATGGAGACGCTGGAGCAGGTTGGGGAAGCGCCCCTGGAGGAGCGGGCCGCCCGGGCGGCGGCGCTGCTGGGGGAGGCCGCGGAGCGGCAGGGCGTGGTCTTGAAGCTGCGGAAAAAAACCGGCGGGAAATGAAAAAATTGGGGCACTTTCCCGGGAAACCCCTAGGATTTCGACAGAATGCAAAAAAAGGACATGGTATCATCACCGTAAGGCGAAAGGCCTTGCGGTGATTTTTTTGCGCGGCGCGCGGCCGCTGCGTCCCCTCCGGAGGGGCGCCCCGGGGCGGACCCTCCGCCATCCGTTGATAAAACTCACATTTCCGGGAAAACTATCCACAAAAGAGGCGAATCATATGGAACTGCAAGTCAAAAGCGCGGACCGAAACCTGCTGCTGGAGATCAGCGGGGAGCTGGACCACCACGGCGCCCGCAACGCGCTCCGGGAAGTGGAGCAGGCCATCGACGCGGCGCTGCCGCGCAAGCTGGTCATGGACCTGGCGGGCGTCACCTTTATGGACAGCTCCGGCATTGCCCTGATCCTGCGGGCCCAACAGCGGATGCAGCTGCTGGACGGCAGCCTGTTGGTGTGCAACGTCCCGGCCCAGGCCAGACGGGTGCTGGACGCCGCGGGCATTGGCCGTCTAGTGACGATCCGATAAAAGAGGAGGTTTACATAACGATGAAAACAAGGGCATCCAACGAGGTCACCATGGAATTTCCCAGCCGCAGCAGCAACGAGGGCTTTGCCCGGGCCGCCGTGGCCTGCTTCGCGGCCCAGATGGACCCCACCCTCAACGAGCTGGAGGACATCAAAACCGCCGTCAGCGAGGCGGTGACCAACGCCATCGTCCACGCCTATCCGGACTCCATCGGCAAGGTGGTGGTCCGGGCCCGCATCTGCCCGGGGAACATCCTGGAGCTGACGGTGAAGGACCACGGGCGGGGCATCCCGGATGTGGACAAGGCCCGGCAGCCCATGTTCACCACCGGCGGGGAGGAGCGCAGCGGCATGGGCTTCACCATCATGGAGAGCTTCATGGACAAGCTGGCCATCCGCTCCGTGCCGGGCCGGGGCACCAGCGTGGTGATGAAGAAGAAGCTGGCCCCCCGGCTGAAAACCGGGAAATGAGCGCCACGCTGGAGCTGCTGCGGGCGGCCCAGGAGGGGGACCGGGAGGCCTGCGAGCAGGCGGTGGTGGAGAACAACGGCCTCATCTGGAGCGTGGTGCGGCGGTATTACGGCCGGGGGGTGGACCCGGAGGACCTGTACCAGCTGGGGTGCCTGGGGTTTTTGAAGGCGGTGCAGGGGTTTGACTTCTCCTACGGCACCTGTTTTTCCACCTATGCGGTGCCCAAGATCGCGGGGGAGATCCGCCGGTTTCTCCGGGACGACGGCGCGCTGAAAGTGGGGCGCAGCATCCGGGAGCAAGCACAAATGCTTTACGGTGTCCGGGAGCGCCTGCGGCACCGCCTGGGCCGGGAGCCGGCCCTCTCCGAGCTGTCGGAGGCCACGGGGCTGACGGCGGAGGAGATCGCCCAGACGGACCTGGCCACTGACGCGCCGGAATCCCTCCAGCAGGAGACGGCGGACGGGCTGACCCTGGAGGGCACCCTGGGCACCGAGGCGCCGGAGGAGGGACTGGTGGAGCGCATCGCCCTGCGGGAGGCCATCGACCGCCTGCCGGAGAAAGAGCGGATGACCATTCTCCTCCGCTATTTCAAGGGGATGACCCAGGAGCAGACGGCCCGGATTCTAAAGGTGTCCCAGGTGCAGATATCCCGGCTGGAGCGCCGGGGATTGCAGCGGCTGCGGGAGAGCTTTGGGCCCTGAAGTGCTCCTCCCCCTGGAACTCCGTCATGGTGGACCAATACCGCATGGGCATGTTGGTCCTGCGGCAGCGGGGATTGTACCGCTCTTTGATGGCGATGGTGTCGTAAAACCGCTTCCACAGCAGGCGGTAATGGGCCTCCGTCTCGTCCGGCGGCGCCATCTGGAATGCCTCCAGGGGGCGGATAAGGGCCTTGCCGTTGGCGTAGAACAGCGCCTCCTGGTGGGTGCGGTCGTAGAGGAAGAAGCGCTCGTTCTGATACCGGGCGCAGAAGTGGCTGCGCAGGAGGGGGAGCACCCGGTTTTTGGGCTGGATTTCCCCGCCCAGGACGCCCCCCAGCTCGGAAAACCGGACGAAGCCCTTCAGCAGGTGGGCCTCGCCCTCCAGGTGCCGCACCGCCTTCAAGACGGGATGCAGCGTCTCGTCGGCATAGTTCCGCAGAAAGCCGGGTCCCTCCCGCAGCAGCTTCACCACCAGGCGGTAGAGGAACAGCTCCCGGTTTTCCAGACAGGTGAGAAAGCCCTTGTGCAGCAGCTCTGCTGTGTAGGGGGAACACTTTACAACTTTACGAAGAACCCGATTTGCGTGGTCCCGATCCGTCTGGATGGACCGGGTGGCAAAGAGGGTGGGCACAAAGTCCTCATCGCGGCAGATCGCGGTGAGGACTTCTTTGTTGGCATAGCTGTCGAAGACGCAGCAGAGGAAGCCCTCAAAGCTGCCGTCGTAGAGGTAGACCATTTCTGTGGACATGGCGAGTTCTCCGAAGCGGGCGGCGCCCCGAGGCGGGGGCCGCGTGTGGAAGGGTCATCCGGGGACGCCCACCGGGTCGAACAGGGACAGCTGTACCAGCTCCTGCTGGGGCAGCTGGGGCCGCTCGGCGGCGATGAGCCCCCGGAGCAGGCTGTCTGGGGTGAAGCGCAGTCCCTCCGCCAGTTTGCCGGAGGCGGTGAGAAAATACTGGGCCCGCTTCATCACCACCCCCAGCTTGCGCAGATCGTCGATATGCAGGCGGCCGGCCCGCCGGGCGGAGAGGATGCGCTTGGCGGAGGTGACGCCCACGCCGGGGACGCGGAGCAATGTCTCGTAGCCGGCGGTGTTCACCTCCACGGGGAAGAAGTCCAGGTGGGACAGGGCCCAGCTGCACTTGGGATCCACCCGGGGGTCGAAGTCCGGCGTGCCCTCGTCCAGCAGCTCCTCCGCCCGGAAGCCGTAAAACCGCAGCAGCCAGTCCGCCTGGTACAGCCGGTGCTCCCGCAGCAGGGGCGGCTTCACGTCCTTGGCGGGCAGCAGGGCGTGTTCCACCACCGGCACATAGGCAGAGTAGAACACCCGTTTGAGCCGGTAGCGGTCGTACAGCCCCTGGGTCAGCCGGAGGATGTGGAGGTCGCTGTCCGCCGTGGCGCCCACGATCAGCTGGGTGCTCTGCCCGGCGGGGGCGAACTTGGGGGCGTGGCGGTACTTTGTCAGCTCCTCCCGGCTCTGGCGGCCGCGGGTTTGAATCTGCCGCATGGGGGAGAGAATGGCGTGCTTGGTCTTCTCCGGGGCCAAGGCCCGGAGCCCCGCCTCCGAGGGCAACTCGATGTTGACGCTGAGCCGGTCCGCCAGCAGCCCCAGCTGCTCCACCAGCTCCGGCGCGGTGCCGGGGATGGCCTTGGCGTGGATATAGCCGTTGAAGCGGTGCTGCTCCCGCAGCAGCCGCAGCGCCCGGATCATCAGCTCCGTGGTGTAGTCCGGACTGCGGTACACGCCGGAGGAGAGGAACAGGCCCTCGATATAATTCCGCCGGTAGAAGCTGATGGTCAAATCCGCCAGCTCCTCCGGCGTGAAGGCGGCCCGGGGGATGTCGCCGTTGCTGCGGCGGTTGACGCAGTACTTGCAGTCATAGACGCAGCGGTTGGTCAGCAGCACCTTCAGCAGCGTGACGCACCGGCCGTCGGCGGAAAAGGAGTGGCAGCACCCTGCCACGGAAGAGGAGGTGTTGCCGATATAGCCCTTTTTGGCGGTGCGGTTTCCGCCGCTGGAGGTGCAGGCGGCGTCGTACTTGGCGGCGTCGGTGAGGATGGTCAGCTTTTCCAGGACGTCCATGGCCGGAGCTCACCGGGCCGTGGCCCGGCGGCGGGGATGCCGGGCGGGACGCTCAATGGCGTCGATGATGCGGAAGAGCTGGGCGGTCAGAAACGCCACGCCCACCAGAATGAAAAAGAAAGTCCAGCCTGTCATGGTCCATTCCTCCTAGTTCGAACTTTTGTTCTACACCTACTATAACTCGAACAAACGTTCGTGTCAAGGGGATTTCGGGAAAAAAGGCGGAAAAATCCCCGCTCTTTTCTAAAAAGAGCGGGGATTTTTCAAAGCGGTCAGCAGGCGGCCAGGTCCCGCAAAAAGGCATCCACCGCCTCCGGCAGGGTGGCCCAGCTGGTGACCAGGCGGATGCAGGTGTGGTCCCGGTCCGCCGGGTGGTCGATCTCAAATTCGTAGCCCTTGGCCTGGAGGGCCTCCACCACGGCGTTGGGCAGGACGGGGAACTGCTGGTTGGAGGGGGAGGACACCGGGAAGGGATAGCCCAGGGCGGCGACGCCGTCCCGGAGGCGGAAGGCCATGTCGTTGGCGTGGCGGGCCAGGTCAAAGTACAGCCCGTCCTCCAGCAGCGCCTGGAACTGGACGCCCAGCAGCCGGCCCTTGGCCAGGACGGCACCCCGCTGTTTCATATGCCAGCGGAAGTGGGGGCAGGGGACGGTGAGCACCAGGGCCTCCCCGAAGAGGGCGCCGTTTTTCGTGCCGCCGAGATAGAAGGCGTCGGTGAGGGCCGCCAGGTCCGGCAGCGTCACGTCGCAGCCGGGGGAGGTCAGGGCGGAACCCAGCCGGGCGCCGTCCAGAAACAGCAGCAGGCCGTTGTCGTCGCAGCAGCGGCGCAGGGCGGTCAGTTCTCCCCGGGAGTAGACGGTGCCGGTTTCCGTGGAATCGGAGATGTACACCAGGCGGGGATGGACCATGTGCTCTGTGCTGTGGGCGGCCACTACCGCCTCCACCAGGGCGGGGGTCAGCTTGCCGTCGGGGGAGGGGGCGGTGCAGACTTTGTGGCCGGTGGCCTCAATGGCGCCGGTCTCGTGGACGTTCACGTGGCCGGTGTGGGCGGCGATCACCGCCTCGTAGGAGTGGAGCAGGGCGTCGATGACCACCAGATTGGCCTGGGTGCCGCCGGTGAGGAAGTGGACGGCGGCCTCCGGCGCCCGGCACAGGCCCCGGATCAAGTCTGCGGCGGCGGTGCACCGGCGGTCCATACCGTAGCCGCAGGTCTGCTCCAGATTGGTGTCCAGAAGGGCCTGGAGGACCCGGGGATGGGCCCCCTCGCTGTAATCGTTGCGGAAGCTGTACATAGGGTTTCGACCTGCTTTCTGAAAAAGTAACAAAATGGATTGCCGAACTGTAACGAAATTGATGTTGCAATCATAGCGCGGTTCGGGTATAAATGCAAGCAGAGGAAAAAAACTTGTCCTTGGCCGCCCGTGCCGCTGGGCCGGTTTCCGGCCAAAAGAAAGAAATTGCCCCATTTTGGGAATGCTAAGAGGGAACCTTTTCCCATGGGGGCCCGTCTATATACGGGAAATCACAATGGAACAGAGAGGAAACAAGCATGAAGAAATGGATGACACTGGCCCTGGGGGCCCTGCTGGTTGTGGGACTGCTGACCGCCTGCGGCGGAAAGGGCGGCGAGACGGCGGACGCCGATCTGACGGACTTTTACAGCGGCCTGGAGGAGCGCTACGACTGGGGCGGGGGCTATATGACGGATATCGAGGGGGAGATGCTGGAGACCTACTATCCCGGCCTCTCCGACATCGAGACGGAGCAGTTCGTGGCCAAGATGCCCATGATGAGCGCTGTGGTGAATGAGGTGGTGTTCCTCCAGTGCAAGACGGAGGAGGACGCCTCCAAGGCCGCCGCCATTCTCCAAGACCGGATCGACACCCAGGCCGAGGGCGGCGCCTGGTATCCCGAGTCCATGGAGGCCTGGGGCAAGGGCGCCGTGATCCAGCAGGGGACCTACGTGGCCATGATCGCCTCTGCGGAGCACCAGACGGAGCTTGCGGACCAGTTCAATGACCTGTTTGCCTGAGCCGGGAACCGGAACACGCGGCCGCAGCAGCGCTGCGGCCGCATTCTTGCGGAAAGGGGAGGAGACGCCTTGATTTTCAGCAGCCTGACCTTTTTATTTGCCTATCTGCCGGTGACGCTGGCGCTGTACTTTTTGACGCCCCTCCGGTGGCGGAACTGGGTGCTGCTGCTGGTGAGCCTGTTTTTCTACGGCTGGGGCGAGCCGGTGTATGTGTCCATCATGGTGCTGTCCATCCTCATCGACTATACCCACGGGATGCTGGTGGAGAAGTACCGGGCGGACGACAAAAAGGCCCGGTGGTTTGTGGGGCAGTCGGTGGTGTTCAATCTGCTGCTGCTGGGCTTTTTCAAGTATTGGGACTTCCTGGCGGCCAACCTGAGCCTGCTCCCCGGCGTGAACCTGCCCCAGATGGGCATTCCCCTGCCCATCGGCATCTCCTTTTTCACCTTCCAGACCATGAGCTACACCATCGACGTCTACCGGGGGGACGCCCCGGTGCAGCGGAACATGGTGAAGTTCGGCGCCTTCGTCACCATGTTCCCCCAGCTGATCGCCGGGCCCATCGTCCAGTACAAGTCGGTGGCCCGGGAGCTGGACCACCGGGTGAACACGGCGGAGGATTTCGCCCTGGGCGCCCGCCGGTTCTGCGTGGGCCTGGCGAAGAAGGTGCTGCTGGCCAACGCCGTGGGCGCCCTGTGGGAGGAGTGCCTGGCGTCCCAGGCCGCCGGAACGCTGACGGCGGCGGGGGGCTGGATGGGCCTTGCGGCCTTCGGCTTCCAGATTTACTTCGACTTCTCCGGCTACTCCGACATGGCCATCGGCCTGGGGCGGATGTTCGGCTTTCGCTTTTTGGAGAACTTCGACTACCCCTACCTCTCCGCCTCGGTGACGGAGTTTTGGCGGCGGTGGCACATGTCCCTCACCGGCTGGTTCCGGGAGTATCTCTACATTCCCCTGGGAGGCAACCGCCGCGGCACGGCGCGGACCGTCCGGAACATCTTCATCGTGTGGTTTTGCACCGGCTTCTGGCACGGCGCCAGCTGGAACTTCGTGCTGTGGGGGCTGTACTTCTTCTGCTGGCTGATGCTGGAGAAGTATTTGCTGCGGGGCCTTCTGGAGCACGTCCCAGCCGCCGTGAAGCACGTCTACACCCTGGTGGTGGTCTTTCTGGGCTGGGGCATCTTCGCCATGGAGGACCTGGGGGTGTGCGGGCGGTATCTGGCGGCCTGTTTCGGCGACGCCCCGCTGTGGAGCGCGGCGGACGGCTACCGCCTGCGCAGCTACGCCGTCACGCTGCTGGTGCTGGCGCTGGCCTCCACCACCCTGGGCCGGGACGGCTGGGCCCGCCTGCCGGAGCGGGCGCGGCAGGCTCTGACCCCGGTGCTGATGGGCCTGGGGCTGGTGGCCTGCACCGCCTATCTGGTGGACGGTAGCTACAATCCCTTCCTGTACTTCCGGTTTTGAGAGGAGGCCGCTGATGACAAAGGCATACAGCCGCGCGCTCGCGGCCTTTTTCTGCCTCTTTTTGGGGGGCATGCTGGCGTGGCACCTGGCGCTGCCGGACCGGGAGCGGTCCGACGCGGAGAACCGGACCCTGGCCCAGGTGCCGGCGTTCTCCTGGTCCGCCCTGGCGGACGGCAGCTACACAGCGGCGGTGGAGACCTACTTCGCGGACCAGTTTCCCATGCGGGACGGCTGGACGGGCCTGAAGGCCCGGGCGGAGCAGGTTCTGGGCAAGACGGCGTTCAACGGCGTCTACCTCTGCGGCGACACCCTGATTGCCAAGGTGGAGCCGCCGGAGGGGGAGCAGGCGGAGAAGAACCTGGGCTACGCCGCGTCCCTGGCGGAGCGGGCGGAGGTCCCCGTGACCCTGGGGCTGATCCCCTCCGCGGCGGAGGTGTGGCAGGAGAAACTGCCCGCCGGGGCGGAGAGCTGGGACCAGACGCAGCTGCTGCGCGGCGCGGCGGAGACGGGGCTGCCCCTGGTGGACTTCCGCTCCGCCCTGGCCGCCCACGCCGGGGAGCCCATCTTCTACCGCACGGACCACCACTGGACCACCCTGGGGGCCTTCTACGGGGCCAACGCCCTCCTGGAAGCCCTGGGGAAGGAGCCATTAAAGGCGGAGGACTTTACACAGGAAACCGCGTCGGAGAGCTTCCGCGGCACGCTGTACTCCACCTCCGGCGTCCACTGGCTGCCGCCGGACACCATGGAGTTCTGGGTGGAGGAGGATGGCCTGACCGTCACCTCCTGGCGCACCGGAGCGGCGGCTCCGGCCCCGCTGTACGAGCGGTCCTACCTTGCGGTGAAGGACCAGTACGCCGCCTTCCTGGGGGGGAACCAGCCTCTGTGCGTCATCCGGAACGAGGCCCTGGCCGGAGGGGAGAAGCTCCTGCTGATCCGGGACTCCTACTCCGACGCCCTGGCCCCCTTCCTGGCCCAGCGGTTTTCCGAGGTCCATCTGCTGGACCTGCGGTATTACCGGGCCCCGGCGGTCCGGTACGCGGCGGAAAACGGCGTGGATCAGATCTGCGTGGTGTACAGCATCCCCAATTTCATCTCCGACCGGAATCTGGCGCTGCTGACCCAGTGACGCCCATCCCGCCGGAGAGAATAAGAAAAGAGACAAGCCGCAGCTTGTCTCTTTTTTTTTGTCCCCGCGGGTCACTCCGCGGTGGTCTCGTAGGGCCAGCTCTGGATGCCGCCGAAGTCGAACACCCGGGTGTAGCCCAGCTCCGTCAGCTTTCGGGCGGCCTCCGCGCTGCGGCGGCCGGAGCGGCAGTACACCAGAATCTCCGCGTCCTTGTCCGGCAGGGCCGCCGGGGCCTCGCCGCCGATGGTCTCGTTGGGGAGGCACAGGGCGCCGGGGATGTGGCCCTCGCCGTACTCCGCCTGGGTCCGCACGTCCAGCACCACCACCGGGTCTCCGGAGTCCAGGCGCGCCTTGGCCTCCGCCGCCGTCAGGGTTTGCTTTTCGCCGCCGGGGGCCTTGGCGGTGTAGAGCTTCAGCGCCGCCGCCGCGCAGACGATCAGCAGTGCCAGCAGAAAAAACTGTTTCATAGAAAAATCCTCCTGTTTCGAGTATACCCGAAACAGGAGGAAAAGAAAAGGACTAGTTGGCCAGGAAGGATTCCGTGAGAACGCCGTCCTTCCAGTTCACGTCGTAGGTATAGGTGCCGGCCTCGTGGTAGACGTCCTCCTCCGGGCCGCCCAGGAAGGTGCCCGCCCGGTGGTCGAAGGAGGCCAGGTACACCACCCTTCCTTCGGAGAAGGTGATATCGCTCAATTCAGCGGTCTCCCACATGCCGACCCTGGGCGGGTCCGGCAGGTTGAGGATTCCGCCGGTTTTCAGCACCAGGTACAGACTGGAATCGGCATGGGGGGCGCCCTGCTCCGCGGCCTCCACCACCAGGGCCTCCTCCCCCTCCCACTGCTGAACGATGGTGTGGGAGGCGGTGAGCTGGGCCAGGGTCTCCTCGTAGGAGGGGGGATTTTGCGGCAGCGGCAGGGCCTTGGTCCGGGTCCAGGGGGAGACGTCCGTCACGGAGTAGGTGCCGCTCCGGGGCTCCACGGCGAAGCAGGCCCGGTCGTCATAGTCCGCCAGAGAGTATTGATAGGTGAAGGTATAGCCGTCCACCCGGAGATTCCGGGCGATGGAGGACGCCGTCTTCGGCGCGGGGAGGCGTGCCGCCGTGCCGCTTGGGTCCACCAGGTACAGCACGGGGGCCAGGCTGTGCGCCTCGGCGCCCCGGAAGACGGTGGTCCCGTCCTCCATGGAGACGCTCTCCTCCACGCCGATGGTCCGGTCCAATTGACCCAGGACATAGGCGTGGGCCGCGCCGTAGGAGTCAAACTGGAGGACGGGGAAGCGGCCCTTGTCGCCGGGAACGGCGTACACCGGGGAGAGGGAGGCAACCGTGTGGGGCACGATTTCGGAGAAGTGCCGGTCCGCCGCGTCGCGGCACTGGGCGGCAAGACCGTCCCACCAGCCGCCGGCGCCGTCGGAGAACAGGGCGTCCGCCGCCGTTTCCGTGAAGTTTGCCTGGATGTCCGGCCCATACTGTCCGCCGCCCCGCGGCTCCCAGTATTCGGACAGCGCCCACTTGCCGTCCCGGGCGGTGAAGGTGGCGGCGGCGGGGAACTGGCCGTCCACGTCGGCGGTCCAAACGCCGTTTGACAGGGTGTAGGCGGCGTAGTGGACCATGAGATACGCCGTGTAGGTGTCGCCGGCTGTCTTTTCATCCAGAACGCGGTGGGCCTCGGCGTAGAAATCGAAGGTGTGGCCGGTGGCCCGCCGCCGGCTGGCGAGAATGGCGCGGTGCAGCTCGCTCTCGGTGGGAGGCTGCTCCGGGGCCGTGAGCTCCGCGTGGGTGTCCGCGAGGGTGCCCAGGAAGCTGGGATCGAAATAGTCGTACCGCGCGGCGTCCAGGCCCTGGCGCAGCTCCGCCGGAAGGTAGTCCACGTTGCCCACCCACTGCCACCGGCCGTCGATGAGGGCGGCAAAGCAGTAGTTGTGGGGGGTTCGCTTGAGCCGGCCGTCGGCGTCTGTGACGCGCACCACCACGGCGTAGAGGCCGGGGTTGATCCAGCGGCCGTACTCGAGTTGCAGGTACTGGGGGACGTCGGCGCCGCTGTTCAGCTCCAGGTCCCGGTGCTCCTCGCTGATGAAGTAGAGGTAGGGCGCAGCCGCCCGCCGCCCCCAGGCATAGGCCGCCGCCACCTCCGTGTAGAGGCCCAGCACCTCCTGGGGCAGGGTGTCGTAGGACAGGTCTCCGGCGTGGTAGCGCAGCAGGTCCAGGGTCTGGGCGTCCCGCCCGGTGAGGCCGAGTCCGTTCAGGAACTGAAAGAGGCTCGACCTGCCCGCGTCGTCCAGGGCCGCCGCCTCCCAGGAGAGGGCGCGGCACCCCAGGTCCCGCTCGTCGTCGTAGCAGGAGGAGAGCCGGGAAATGGCGGCGGCCGGTTCCTGCCGAAACAGGGTCCAGAGGCTCTCCGGGGTCATGCCCGCCACGGTGAGCTCGCCGTTTTCCAGGAAGGTGCGCTCCATATCCTCCGTAAACAGCGGCGTTCCGGGGGAGCAGTCGTTCTCCATCACGGCGTACAGGAAGGTCCGTTTGCCGTTTTCCACCTGGAAGAGGAGGTAGGTGCAATCTGGATAGGTGGGGCACACCCAGCCGTCCTCCGTGACGTACATTCCCCCGGCCAGGGGGACGTCCGCCAGCGGTGCGGAAGTGTGGAACTCATAGTTTAGTTGATAGACCTCGATCTCCCGGCCCCAGAAGTCCGAGCCGTCGGCGGGGGAGTAGGTGTAGGCCTCCTCCAGGTGCTCAATGCGCCAGTCGTCATAGGCGTTGAACCAGTCCTGAGAGGCGGCGGCGTCCTCGTACCGCCGGGCCACCAGCCTGCGGGCGGCGTCCAGCACGTCGTCCGGCACTTCCGTGGTGCCCAGCACGTGGTCGTCCAGGGGGCGGGCATCCCGGTAGAACACCAGCTCCGCCCCGTCCAGCGCCCCGTACCGGCGGCACATGGCGTAGTCGCCCGAGCGGTAGCCGGTGGCGCAGAGCAGGCGGGCGCCGTCGTCCCAGGCCATGCCGATGCTCTTCCAGCCGGGGTAGGCCGCCGCCGTCAGAGCCGTCAGCTCCGCCCGGTACAGATTGCCGCCGCGCTGGAAGTAGAGCAGGACGCCCGGTTCGACGCCGGTGCAGGCCAGCAGGGTGCCCGGCCAGGGGTTCTCCGTCACGGTGCCGGGGGCGGTGGCCAGGAGGTACAGCCTACCGCCGTCGAAATAGTAGTAGCGCCAGGCCTCGTAGACGCCGCCCTCCCCGGCGTAGGGCTCCAGGTCCTCTCCCGCCTCGTAGGCGGCGCGGAAGCCGTCGCGGCCCAGAAGGTCGAACACCGGCTTCACGGCATAGCCGCCGAAGTCCGTGGGCGGGCAGAGGAGAAAGCGGTGCAGGGTCTCCGCCTCGGCGCTGTCGGCATACCAGTAGGCCACGCTCCGGTCCTCCAGATACCCGTAGCCCACCACGGTGCCGTCCGCCAGCGTGGTGCGGTCCAGCACCCAGGAGACGTCCCCGGCGTCCATGTCCATGACGGGGACCGCCTCCGCCGTCCAGGGTTCCGCCTCCGCCAGGGAGACAGAAGTATCCCGGGTGAAGCCGGAGAGGTCGCCGGGAGCCTTGGGGCCGGTGAAGGTGGCCATGCACACCAGCGCCGCCAGGGCCACCGCGGCGAAGAGGGCCACGGCGGCGGTCTGCGGGTTTCCGGCGATGCGGGTGATGCGGTCCCGGAGCTGCCGCTTGCCCGCCGTCATGGTGGTGGCGGAGAGCAGGGGGGAGCCGGGCCCCCGCTGCACCGGAATCAGGGTGAGGAGGGTCTGGCCGTAGGGGATGCGCTCCGCCTCCCCCAGCCGCCGCAGGGCCCCCTCGTCGCAGGCCAGCTCACAGTCCGCCTTGGAGGCCGCGGCGGCGGCCCACACCAGGGGGTTGAACCAGTACACCGCCAGGCACACGCACCGCAGCAGGCTCCACAGAGGGTCCAGGTGCCGGGCGTGGGTGGTCTCGTGGGCGATCACGTGCCGCAGGCGCTCCGGGGAGGCGCAGGCGGCGGGGGTGAGGTAGATGGCGGGGCGGGGAAAGCCGAACAGGCAGGGGGAGGGCAGGCCCTCCGCCACCAGATAGACGGGATACCGGCAGCCCTCCACGGGGCAGGGTGTTCTCCGCCGCCGGAGCATTTTCCAAAAGCGGAGGTTGGCGGCCAGGAACAGGGCCGTCATCACGGCGGCGCCGGAGAGCCAGAGGCCCTGTAAGAGGAACGCCGGTGCGTCCAGCCTCCGGTAGCGGACGGCGGTCTCGTCGTCGCCCACCACCCACACGCTGGAGGCGGCGGGGGGCATGGCGCGTTCCGGGGACAGGTCCGGGGCGGTGGGGTGTTCCTCCAGCGGTTCCCGCTCCATGGGGATGTACAGCGCCTGGGTCTCCAGGGTGCTGGAGATGGTCTCCCGGACCGGCGCGGCGGCGGTGAGCACGTTGTGCTCCACGGCGGGCAGGCTCACCGGCACCAGAAGGCGCACCAGAACCAGCGCCCACAGGGCGTACTGCGCCCGCCGGGGAATGGTGCGGCGAAACAGCCGCCGCAGGACCAGCAGGGCGAGAATCAGCACCGAGGATGTCAAGAGCACGTCTTTCATGTCTGCGCACCTCCCGCCCGTTCCAAAATGGCGGACAGCTCCGCGATCTCCGCCTCCGTCAGCGCCCGGCTCTCCACCATGGCGCTCATCATCAGCCCCAGGCTCCCGCCATAGACCTTGGAGAGAAAGCTCTCCGTCTCCCGGGCCGCCGCGTCCTCCCGGGCCATGGCGGGGTAGTACCGCTTGGCCCGGCCGCCCTCCTCGTGCCGGACGGCGCCCTTGGCCTCCAGCCGGGAGAGCATGGTGATGACGGTGTTCTTCGTCCACCCGGTCTCCTCCCGCACCGCGGCGGTCAGCTCCATGATGGTGCGGGGCGCCTGCTCCCACAGGCGGTTCATCAGCTTCCACTCGCTGTCGGACAGATTGATCTGCATGTCTTCACCTCCAAAGGTATACGATTGTCTACCATTACCCTAACAGGTCGGTAGACAATTGTCAACCTCAAAATGGTTACAAATGGTGACGGGCGGCGCAGAACAGGGAGGGAGCCGCTCCTTTTGGAGCGGCTCCCTCCCTGGCTGTTGAAAAAGTTTTTCGGACCGCACCGGCGGCGTGTGCGTACCGCGGTGCCTGGCGGGCATGGCACTCGCCGCTTTTGGGCGCAAGCGCCTGATCCTCAAACTTAGATATGCAATTCTATGCGAGGCGGCGCCGTGTTTCCGCCGCACCGGGCGCGGCTCTGGCTTGCCCAGCAGGCTGGCGCGGGGAAAAAGGCCTTCCCAGCCCGCAGAGGTGCCGGCTGCGGGCCGGGGACCGCAGTCCCGCCAACGGCGCGTCAGTCCTCCGTGGTCCAGGGCATGATGGGCGGCAGGAGGCAGAAGGGGTGCCCCGCGGGGTCCAGCATCACGCGCCAGCGGTCGTCAAACTGCTGCCCGGCCATGGTGGCGCCGCAGGACAGGGCGTATGCCACGGCCTCCTCCACGTTTTCCACGTGGAAGTCCAGATGCGCCATCTGCTGCTGTTCGTCCCGGGCCGCAGGCCAGACGGGCGGCGTGTAGCCGTCTACCTGCTGAAAGGTGATCCAGGTGGGAAGCCCCTCCTGCTCCAGATTGGTCAGAACCGTGTACTCCGCGCCCGGGAACCGGGTCCAGCCCAGCAGTTTTTCGTAAAACGCGGACAGTTCGTCCGCATGGTCGGAGTCCAGAACGGCGTTCCAGCCCACAAGCTTCAGTGCCATGGTCAATATCCTCCGTTTTTTGGTGGTCAGGCTTGGCCTGCCGGTTTCATCTTACCATAGGATGGACGGCTTCACAACCGGGCGCGCCGGTGAAACCGGCGGCCTTTTTCTCCCGCGCGGTGGGGGCGGCGGAAACCCACGGTTGACCCCGTCGGGTTTTTGCCGTAAAATAACCCGTGAGATTATAGAAAACGGGTGAACATATGACAGACTTTCAAACTCGTTACATCGCCGCCCGCCGGGCGGTCATCGCAGGGGACCTGCGGCGGCTGAACCCCATGCAGCGCCAGGCCGCCATGGCCACCGAGGGGCCGCTGCTGCTGCTGGCGGGGGCGGGCAGCGGCAAGACCACCGTCCTGATTCAGCGGGTGTACAACCTCCTGACCTACGGCCGGGGCAGCGACTGCGACACGGTGCCGGAGACGGCGGATGAGGAGGACCTCCGCTTCCTGGAGACCTTTCCCGCCCACCCGGCGCCGGAGGATCTGGCCCGGGCCCGGCGCCTGTGCGCCGTGGACGTGCCCCGGCCCTGGGAGATCATCGCCATCACCTTCACCAACAAGGCGGCGGGGGAGCTGAAGGACCGCCTGGCCGCCCGGTTGGGCCCCCAGGCGGGCGACGTCTGGGCCTCCACCTTCCACTCCGCCTGCGTCCGCATTCTGCGGCGGGACATCGACCGCCTGGGCTTTGAAAAGGACTTCACCATCTACGATACCGACGACGCCAAGCGGGTGATCCGGGACATTGTGAAGGAGCTGAACCTGGACGAGAAGGCCTTCCAGCCCAAGGTGATCCTGGGCGTCATCAGCAGCGCTAAGGACCGCTACGAGAGCCCGGCGGACTTCGCCAAAAAGCACGAGAGCGAGAACGACTGGAAGATGAGCCGCATCGCCAAGGTGTACGAGCGGTACGCCCAAAAGCTCCGCTCCGCCAACGCCCTGGACTTCGACGACATCATCTACCACACCGTCACCCTTTTGCAGCGGGAGCCGGAGGTGCTGGCGTACTACCAGCAGAAGTTCCGCTACGTGCTGGTGGACGAGTACCAGGACACCAACCATTTGCAGTACCTGCTGACCTCCCTGCTTGCGGGGGGACGGAAGAACCTCTGCGTGGTGGGCGACGACGACCAGTCCATCTACCGCTTCCGGGGGGCCAACATCGAGAACATCCTGAACTTTGAGAAGCAGTACCCCGACGCCCGGACCATCCGCCTGGAGCAGAACTACCGCTCCACCCAGAACATTCTGGACGCCGCCAACGCCGTCATCAAGAACAACCAGGGCCGCAAGGGCAAAACCCTCTGGACCGACAACGGCGGCGGCGAGCAGGTGACGGTGAAGACCACCTTCAACGAGAGCGACGAGGCCAACTACGTGGTGGGGGACATCCTGATGGGGGTGAACCGGGGGCGGTCCTTCCGGGACACCGCCGTGCTCTACCGGATGAACGCCCAGTCCAACGCCCTGGAATACGCCATGAAACGCAACGGCATCCCCTACAAGGTGGTGGGGGGCATGAAGTTCTTCGACCGGGCGGAGGTGAAGGACATGCTGGCCTATCTGTGCGTGCTGAACAACCCCCTGGACGACCTGCGGCTGCGCCGCATTGTCAATAACCCGCCACGGGGCATCGGCGCTACCACGCTGGACAAGGTGGCCCTCCTGGCGGAGGGGCAGGGGGCCTCCCTTTACGAGATCATCCGCAACGCGGACCTCTTCCCGGAGCTGAAGGGCGCCGCCGCCAAGCTGCTGAAATTCGCGGACCTCATCGACGGGCTGCGGCGGGAGGGCGGGGAGCTGGCCCTGCCGGAGTTTTACGACGCCGTGTGCGAAAAAAGCGGCTACGTGAAGGCCCTGGAGGAGAAAGACGACGTGGAGAGCCGGGGCCGCATCGAGAACGTCCAGGAGCTGAAATCCAACATCCTGGGCTTTTTGGAGCAGGACCCGGAGGATGCCACCCTCTCCGGCTTCCTCAATGAGATCGCCCTGTACACGGACCTGGACAGCGTGGAGAGCGGCGACGACTGCGTGACGATGATGACCATCCATTCCGCCAAGGGCCTGGAATTCCCCAGCGTCTACGTGGTGGGCATGGAGGACGGCATCTTCCCCGGGGCCTCCGCCCAGTACGACGAGGAGGAGCTGGAGGAGGAGCGGCGGCTGTGTTACGTGGCCATGACCCGGGCCAAGGAGAAGCTGACCCTCACCAACGCCCGCCAGCGGATGCTCTACGGCCGCACCACCGCCAACCGGCCCTCCCGGTTCCTGGACGAGATTCCGGAGGAGAACATGCGCTGGGAGAGCAAGCCGGAGCCCCGCTTCGGCGGCGGGGAGGCGGATACCGCCAGCCGCTGGGAGGGCGGGCCGTCCTACGGCGGCTTCGGCGGCGGCCCGGTGTCCAGGCCCGCCACTGGCAGCTACACCAGCGGCGGCCCTCGGGAGAGCGGCAGCGTCCACAGCTACCGGGAGGCCCGTCCCGCCCCCCGGCGGCCCCTGGCCTCCGTCCGGGGCGGCGCCGGGGAGGGGACGGCGCTCCTCCAGCTCCAGAAGGGGGACATGGTGGAGCACACCGCCTTTGGAAAGGGCATGGTGCTCTCCGTCCGCCCCATGGGCGGCGACGCCCTGGCGGAGGTGGCCTTCGACCAGGTGGGCGCCAAGAAGCTGATGCTGAAATCCGCCGGGAGCCATATGAAAAAGCTGTAAAAGGGAGGGGCGGTATGGCCGAACGCCATACCGCCCCTCTTTGCATGTTTGATGGATGTCCCCAGCCTCTTTGCTGACTTACATCGCGTCGCCCAGCGTCTCAACAATACATCCTTTGCTTGCATAGTATTGAAGCATCTCGTCGATTTTCCTTTTATCGTAACTGGTGATACAATCAGACAGCGCATGAACGGTGTACCCGGTTTTTGACATATTATAACAGGTGGATTTTACACAGGCGATGGCGTCTGCACCGGCAATGTAAAATTCAGTAATTCCATTTTCACGTACAAAGGCGGCAAAGGCATCACTTGTTAACGCATTCCCTTTGGTTTTTGTAAAAATATGTTCGGACACTATTTTCATATCGGAGACCAATTCAGCGCCAAGAGTGCCTGGCTTAAATGTCCTTGTTCCAGCGGAGAGATTGTTGTGTTTGATGTATACAACATGAATCTCATTGCTGGATGCCCAATCAATCGCGTTGTTGATGTTTTCGATAATTCCCTTATAATTTTTGGTGATGTCATTTTGAATATCAATGACGACCAATGCTTTATGTTTCATAATTTTCCTTCTCTTTTCTACATGGCGCGTTGACGAATGATTGAGTCGCTCTCCGCTTGAACTCCCAACTTGTCAAGTACGACTTCTCCGGCGGAGACGATGTCACCATCTCTTCACTCAGATTCCCCCTCGTTGGCCTCCTGGGCCACCAGCTCCTCCCGGGGCAGCTCCGCGGGGAAGCGGACGGAGAGCACCGCCTGGGGGTAGTTGAAGGACAGGGCGGCGTGACGGCCCCGGGTTTGGGCCGTCTCCTCCAGCGCCCGGACCAGCTCCCCGAGCACCTCTCGGGTCAGAGGCCCGCCCCGCCAGTGGAACACGAACGTCTGCCCCTTCCGCAGGGGCATCTGCGCCCGCTTGCACACCTCCTCCACCTTGGTGAGGGACAGCTTCTTCTCCTTATAATAGAAGCGGCCGCCGTCCCGGCAGGGGGGGAGGGGGTAGAGGGCGGGCTGGTGGTCCCGGAAGAGGCGCTGGTCGTCCAGGTTGAAGTAGTCGTACCGGAGGGCGCCGCCCTGGCCCAGGGAGTTGTCAAAGGTGGCGTCCAGGTGGTAGGACTGCCCGTCCAGCCGGACGATGTTCCAGGCGTGGCGGTACTTGACGCCCGCCTCCGGCGCGGCGTCGGAGACGGCGATGACGCACCACAGCCCCAGGGTGTCGCAGAGCAGCTTCACCGTCTTGGCGATGCCCTCGCACACCCCCACCCCCTGGCCCAGGGGGCCGATGATCTCGTGTGAGTAGGGCTTTTTCAGCTTGTCGTACCGGACGTTTTCGCAAAGGAAATCGTGGATGTAGCGCTCTTTGTCCCAGTCGCTCAGTGCCCGGGCGGGGCGGCAGAGCTTCTCCACCCGGGCGGCCAGGGCCCTCTGGTGGTCCCGGATCTTCCCCTTGTCGAAGAGGTACTCCGGCAGCAGCTCCACGCTCTCCGCCCCCGGGGCGAAGCGGTAGGAGAAGCCGGTGACGTAGAAGATCTCCGGGCAGTCCAGCCGCAGCTGGAAGAAGAGGTCGCTGAGGACCTGGTTTTCCAGCCGGGGCACGGAGAAGCGGGGGCTGAGGGCGGCGAAGCCGGTTTTCATGGCGTGGTAGGCCGCCTGCTGGGGACGGGAGAGGCGCTGGTGGTAATAGGCTTCCATGGGCAGGGGTTCCTTTCCGTCGTCAGAGCACGTCGATGCCCAGAATGCGGGCCACCACGGCGGCCTGGGAGGGGTCGATCCGGGCGCCCTTCAGTTCGGCGCAGGTCTCCGACAGAGAGATTTGGTCCAGGGTGCAGGTGGAGAGGTCCGTGGCCTTGAAGCTGGTGCGGAACAGCTCCGCCCCGGTGAGGTCCACCCGGCAAAAGACGGTCCGCGTCAGCCGGGCGGAGGCCAGGGCCGCCCCGGAGAGGTCGCAGTCGGACAGGGCGGTGCGCTCCAGCGCCGCCTCGGTGAGGTTGGCATAGCGCAGAAGGCACTGCTCCAGGGCGCAGCCCTTGAAGCGGCACCGGCGCAGGTCCGCGCCGTCGGCCTTGGTGCCGGCGAGGCGGGTGTCCCGCCAGTACGCCGCCGCCAGGGGGCTGCGGAGGAAGAGGCAGCTCTCAAAGGTGCAGCCGTAGAAGGCGGCCCGGGTGAGATTGCAGTCGGCGAAGGTGCAGCGGTCGAACACGGTGTCCCGGAACTCCAGGTCCGACAGGTCCAGCTCCCGGAAAAAAAGGCGGCGGAAAGCCGCCGGGGGCAGGCAGCCGTCCTGCTCCCGGGCCTCCGCCGCCGCCTGTTCCAGCGACGCCACGTCAGTCCCGGATTTCCCGGACCATGGCGCGGTAGGACTCCACCAGGGCCAGGGCGTCCAGCCCGGTGGTGACGCTGTCGTAGCCCTCCGCCGCCCGCTTCCGGGCGGTCTGGGCGTCGCCGCAGAAGATGAAGGCCATCTTGTTGTTGACGTGGCAGGCCGTGAGGATGCGATCCATGGCGGCGCGCATCTCCGGGCAGTCGAATTCCAGAGGGCGGCCCAGGGCGATGGACAGGTCGAAGGGGCCCACGAAGATGCCGTCCACGCCGTCCATAGCGGTGATCTCCTCGATATGGGCCAGGCACCCGGCGGTCTCGCACTGGGGGATGAGCAGCGTCTCCCGGTTGCAGCGGGCGAAGTAGGTCTCCGTGCCCTGGAGGGACTCGGCGTCGTAGCCCCAGCCGCCGTCCCGGGTGGGGCAGAAGCCCCGGCTGCCCAGGGGCGGGAACTTGGCGTACTCCACCAGTCTGCGCACCTCCTCCACCGTCTCCACGGCGGGGATGATGAGGCCCTGGGCGCCGTAGTCCAGGGGCTGGAGGACCTTGTCCCGGGCGATACCGTTGATGCGGACCAGGGGGACGATGCCCGCGGCGTCGGCGGCAGTGATGGCGGCGGTGAGGAATTCGATGCCCACGGCGGTGTGCTCCGTGTCGATCAATACGTAGTCCAGGCCCGTGCGGCCCAGGCACTCCACGGCCACGGGGCTGGCGAGCTGGGTGAAGGTGCCGACGGACAGCTCTTTGTTCAAAAATTTCTCTTGGATGCGGTTCATGATCTGGTCACTCCTTATTTTCTTTTGGCTTTTTGCTGTGGAAGCCATAAAAGCTCTTCAAAACTCCGGATATACACGTCGCAGTAGCTGCGCATCTCCCGCTCGTCCTGGGCGAAAAAGCCGTCGTACACGCCCACCACCCGCATCCGCGCCCCCCGGGCGCCCCGGCAGGCGGAGAGACTGTCGTCAAACACGGTGCACGCCTCCGGACGGGCGCCGTTTTCCCGGGCCGCCGCCAGCCACACCGCCGGATCCTTCTTCTCCAGGCCCAGGCGCTGGGCGAAGGTGATGCTCTCAAAATACTTGGAGAGCTCCAGCCGCTCCAGGGCGGTGTGGCAGTGCTCCGGCACGCTGGAGGTCACCACCGCCATCCGTCGGCCCTCGGCCCGGCACTGCTTCAGATAGGCCCGGACCCCGGGTTTCACCGCCACGTGGGCGTAGGCGTCCCGGGCCATGTCCATCCACTCGGCCATGATGGCCTCGCAGGACTCCTCCAGGTGGCAGAACTCCCGGGTAAACTGGGCGGCCAGGGGCAGAATCGTGTGGGCCACGCCCTCGTAGTAGGCGTGGGTGTAGGGGAGGCCCCGCCGGGCCAGGAACGCCCGGTCCACCTCCTTCCAAACGCCGTTGGAGTCGATGAGGGTGCCGTCCATATCGAAGAGAAACATCGTCTATGCATCCTCCTTTTCCAGCCAAAACCGCCAGGGGAAGTCCCGGGCCTCCTCCGCGTAGTCCACGCCGATCCGGGGACCGGCGCAGATGTGCTCCGGCCCGGGCGGGGGGCAGGAGAGCCCCACGTCCGCCGGGGAGTCGCACACGAAGAGGGTGCCGCCCGTCAGGTCCAGGCGGTTCTCCGCCCGGGTGAGGGCCAGGGCTTGGCAGACCTTGCCAGGCCCGTTCAGAAAGTGCTTTTGCCGGTAGGGGGTGAGGGGGCCCTCCCCAAAGCGCAGGCGGCGCATGACCTCCGCCCCCGCCACCGGCTCCACGGCCCGGATCAGCACCGCCGCCGGCTCTCCCTCCGGCTCCGTCACCAGGTTCAGGCAGTGGTGCATGCCGTAGATGAGGTAGATATAGGCGTGGCCCGGGGCCAGGAAGAGAGGGGCCGTCCGCTCCGTTTTGCGGTAGCCGTAGGCGTGGCAGGCCTTGTCGCACCGGCCCACGTAGGCCTCCGTCTCCGTGATGCGGCCCGCCAGCAGCACCCCGTCCAGCCGCCGGACCAGGCAGCGGCCCAGGAGCCGTTTGGCGGTTTCCACAGTGTCCCCGCTGTAAAATTCCCGGGAAAGCCTTGCCATTTCCTCACCTCGATGCTAAAATACCACTCTGTTACGGTCTTTAGACGGCTAGTATACCACGGAATGAAAGTTGGAGCAAGTACCATGAAAGTGAATCGCATCCGCCAGAATGTCTTCCCGATGCTGGCCGCCTTGATCTGGGGCACCGCCTTCGTGGCCCAGAGCGTAGGCGCCGAGCTTGTGGAGCCCTTTACCTTCAACGCCGCCCGGTCCGCCATCGCCTTCTTGTTTTTACTGGGGCTGTGCGCCCTGCTGCGCCGCCGCCGGCAGCGGGACTTCTCCGGCGCGGCGGAGGCCCGCCCCGCCGCCCGCCGGGACCTGGTGCTGGGCGGCATCTGTTGCGGCGTGGCGCTGACGGTGGCCACCAACCTCCAGCAAAAGGGGCTGGAGACCACCACCTCCGGCAAGGCGGGGTTCATCACCGCGCTGTACATCGTCATTGTGCCCATCGCGGGCATCTTCTTGCGCAAGAAGGCCCCCCGGGTCATCTGGGTCAGCGTGGCGCTGGCGGTGGCGGGGCTGTACTGCCTGTGCATCAAAGAGGATTTCGCCGTCTCCGCCGGGGACTTCTACATCTTGCTGTGCGCCTTCTGCTTCTCCGCCCACATCCTCATCATCGACCACTTCACCCAGCGGGTGGATGGGGTGGAGCTCTCCTGCATCCAGTTCCTGGTGACGACGGTGCTCTCCGCCGCGGGGATGCTGGCCACGGAGACGCCCTCCCTGGCGGCGGTGGGCGCGTGCATCGGCCCCATTTTGTACGTGGGCATCTTCTCCAGCGGCGTGGCCTACACCCTCCAGATTCTGGCCCAGAAGGACTCCAACCCCACGGTGGTGTCGCTGTTGCTGAGCCTGGAGTCCGTGTTCGCCACCCTGGCGGGCGCGCTGCTGCTCCATGACCGGATGAGCGGGAAGGAGTACTTCGGGTGCCTTTTGATGCTGGCGGCGGTGGTGCTGGCCCAGCTTCCCCCGCCCCGGCGGCGGGCGGCGGCGGGCGCCCGGGGCTGAAACGGCAAAAAAACGCCCCGCTCCCTTGTGGAACGGGGCGCTTTTTGGTATAATACTCTATTAGATTATTATGGGAGCGGCTGCGTATGGAAGCGGAGACCCGGCGGAAAAGTGGAAACGGCCTGTATGAATGGCTCCGGGCGCTGGTGTGCGCGGTGATCGCGGTGGTGCTGGCGTTCACCTTCACCGTCCGGGTGGTGGGGGTGTCCGGCGGGTCCATGCGGGAGACCCTCCAGGACCAGGACCGGCTGGTGGTGGTAAATCGCTTCTGGTGCGGGGACTACCGCCCCGGGGACATTGTGATTGTGGGCGGGGCCTTCGAGGACCGGGAGCTGATTGTCAAGCGGGTCATCGCCACGGCGGGACAGACGGTGGACATCGACTTCGACGGCGGCACCGTCTATGTGGACGGCGCGGCACTGGAGGAGCCCTACATCCGCCAGCAGACCCACCGGGAGGAGGGGACGGTGTTCCCCCTGACGGTGCCGGAGGGTTGCGTGTTCGTCATGGGGGACAACCGCAACGACAGCCGGGACTCCCGGGACCCGGTGCTGGGGCCGGTGGATACCCGCGCCATCATCGGCCGGGCGGTGTTTTTGCTCCTGCCGGGGCAGACGGAGGACCTGGAGGCCCGGGAGTGGAGCCGGATCGGAATTTTGAAGTGAGCTGAGGAGAGCGGAGCCATGCAGGAAAACGAACAGGAAAAGGAACAGGAGCAGGCGGGAAGGGACCTCTACGAGTGGGTCCAGGCCCTGGTGTGCTCCGTGCTGGCGGTGGTGGTGCTGTTCACCTTCATCATCCGGCTCATCGGCGTGGACGGCCACTCCATGGTCCCCACCCTTCAGGACGGGGACCGGCTGCTGGTGCTCAACTCCATGCTGTACGACGATTACCGCTACGGTGACATCGTGGTGCTGCGCAAGGAGGCCTTTTTGGAGGAGCCCATCGTCAAGCGGGTCATCGCCACGGCGGGGCAGACGGTGGACATCGACTTTGAGACCGGCAGCGTCTATGTGGACGGCGCACTGCTGAAGGAGAGCTATATCAACGAGCTGACCTTCCTGGAGGAGGGGACGGCGTTCCCCCTGACGGTGCCGGAGGGCTGCATCTTCGTCATGGGGGACAACCGCAACCGCTCCAACGACAGCCGGGACATCCGGCTGGGGACGGTGGACACCCGCTATGTCATCGGCAAGGCGGTGTTCCTGGCCTTCCCCGGGCCGGACGAGGCCACTGAGAAGCGGAACTTTGGCCGGATTGGGGTGATTGCGTGAACATTCAATGGTATCCCGGGCACATGACCAAGACCCGCCGGATGATCGCCGAGCAGATCCGGCACGTGGACGCGGTGTGCGAGATTCTGGACGCCCGCATCCCGGTGTCCAGCCGGAATCCGGACGTGGACGAGCTGACGGCGGGGAAGCCCCGGCTGGTGGTTTTGAACCGGGTGGACCAGGCGGACCCGGAGGGGACCCGGGCCTGGGCCGCCTATTTCCGCGCCAGGGGCTACGCCGTGCTGGAGTCCGACGCCAAGGGCGGCGCGGGCACGGGGAAGTTTGCCGCCGCCGTCCGGGAGCTGCTGGCGGACAAGCTCCGGGCCTACGCGGAGAAGGGCCAGGTGGGCCGGGTGGTCCGGGTGATGATTCTGGGCATCCCCAACGTGGGCAAGTCCACCTTTATCAATAAGGTGGCGGGGCGGAAGACCGCCAAGACCGAGGACCGCCCCGGCGTCACCCGGAGCAAGCAGTGGGTGCCCATCGACAGGGGGCTGGAGCTGCTGGACACCCCGGGTATCCTCTGGCCCAAGTTCGAGGACCAGAGCGTGGGTCTGAACCTGGCCTTCACCGGCGCGGTGAAAGACGACATCCTGGACGTGGAGACCCTGGGCTGCCACCTGACGGCCTACCTGGGGGAGCGGTATCCCGGGGCGCTGGAGAGCGCCTACAAGCTCTCCGCCCTGCCGGAGCGGGAGGCGGAGGAGAACGACGTGGCCTGGGGCTACCGGCTGCTGGAGGCCGCCGGGCGGCGGCGGGGCTTTCTGATCTCCGGCGGCGAGGTGGACACGGAGCGGATGGCGAAGATCCTGCTGGACGAGTTCCGGGCGGGCAAGCTGGGGCGCTTCACCCTGGAGCTGCCGTCGTGACGGCGGCAGCCGGCGCGGCGAAGAGGGAGGAGCGGAGCATGGACCTTTGGACCTTTGAGAGCGCCCAGTGGGCCGCCGGAGCGGAGACCCTCTGCGGTGTGGACGAGGCGGGGGCCGGCCCCCTGGCGGGGCCGGTGTATGCCGCCGCCGTCATTTTGCCCCGGGAGGCCGATCTCCCCGGCCTGAACGACTCCAAGAAGCTGACGGAGAGGCGGCGGGAGGTCCTCTACGGTCTCATTACCGCCCAGGCCGCCGCCTGGAGCGTGGCCTGGGTGGAGGCGGCGGAGATCGACCAGCTGGATATTCTGAACGCCCGGATGCTGGCCATGCAGCGGGCCATCGACGGCCTTTCCGTCGCGCCGGACCTGTGTCTCATCGACGGCAATCGGGACCACGGCAGCCGCTGCGCCGTCACCGCCCCCCACCTCTGCCTGGTGGGCGGCGACGGGAAGAGCGCCTCCATTGCGGCGGCCTCCATCCTGGCCAAGGTCAGCCGGGACCGGTACATGTCCGGCGAGCTGGACCGGCAGTATCCCCAGTACCAGTTTGCCAGGCACAAGGGCTACGGCACCAAGGCCCATTACGAGGCCCTGGACGCCTACGGCCCCTGTCCCGCCCACCGGGTCACGTTCCTGAAAAAATGGGCGGGGCGAACGCCGTGAGGGGGACGAAGGGCGCCGGGGACCGGGGCGAGGCGGAGACGGCCAAATACCTGCGCCAGAGGGGCTACACCCTCCTGGCCAGCCAGTGGCGCTGCCGCTTCGGGGAGCTGGACCTGGTGGCCCGGGACCGGCGGGGCACGGTGTGCTTCGTGGAGGTGAAGCTCCGGGGGAGCGGCGCCATCGCCCTGCCCCGGGAGTTTGTGGACCGGCGGAAGCAAGAGCGGCTCCGGGCCGCGGCGGCGGCCTACCTCTCCTGCCACGGGCTGGACGCCCCCGCCCGGTTCGACGTGGCGGAGGTTTACGCGGAGAGCAGCGGCGCCCTGCGGGTGGAGTATCTGGAGGATGCCTTTGAATAGAGAATTGTTCCTGAAAAGGGAGGAAATGAAGATGAAGTATTACAGCACGCGGGACAAGCAGGTGCGCATGACGGCGGCGGAGGCCATTCAGATGGGCCTCTCCCGGGACGGCGGGCTGCTGACGCCGGAGACCATTCCCCAGATCGACGAGGCGTTTTTGGCCGGCCTGATCCCCGCGCGGTACCAGGAGCGGGCCGCCAAGGTCATGGCCCTGTACCTGACGGATTACACGGAGGCGGAGCTGCTGGGCTTTGCGGAGAATGCCTACGGCCCGGAGAAGTTCGATACCCCCGCCGTAGCCCCGCTGCGGAAGGTGGACGCGGCGACCTACTGCCTGGAGCTGTGGCACGGCCCCACCTCTGCCTTCAAGGATATGGCCCTCCAGATGCTGCCCCAGCTCCTCTCCGCCGCCCTGGGCAAGACCGGGGAGGACAAGACCGCCTGCATCCTGGTGGCTACCTCCGGCGACACCGGCAAGGCCGCCATGGAGGGCTTTGCGGACGTGGCCCAGACCAAAATCCTGGTCTTCTACCCCAAGGACGGCGTCTCCGCCGTCCAGGAGGCCCAGATGCTCACCCAGGAGGGGGAGAATGTGGGGGTCTGCGCCGTGGCGGGCAATTTTGACGACGCCCAGGCCGGAGTGAAGCGCATCTTCTCCGACGCGGCCATCCGCAGGACCCTGGCGGACCGGGGGTACTTCCTCTCCTCCGCCAACTCCATCAACTGGGGCCGCATCCTGCCCCAGGTGGTCTATTACATCTCCGCCTACTGCGACCTGCTGGGCCAGGGGGTGGTCCGCATGGGGGAGAAGGTGAACTTCTGCGTCCCTACGGGCAACTTCGGCGACATTCTGGCGGCCTATTACGCCAAGCGCATGGGACTGCCGGTGGGCCGCCTGATCTGCGCCTCCAACCGCAACGACGTGCTGACGGACTTCCTCCGCACCGGCGTCTACGACCGGAACCGGCCCTTCCACACCACCATGAGCCCCTCCATGGACATTCTGGTGTCCTCCAACCTGGAGCGGCTGCTCTTCGACCTCTCCGGGGAGAACGACAGGGAGGTCCGGGGCTACATGGAGGCCCTGGCGAAAGAGGGGCGGTACGAGGTGAGCCCCGCCGTGAAGGCGGCCCTGGCGGAGCAGTACTGGGGCGGCTTCTGCGACGAGGCGGGCACCGCCGCCGCCATCGCCCGGTATTACCGGGAGTACGGCTACCTCATCGACACCCACACCGCCGTGGCCGCCAGCGTGCTGGAGCAGTACCGGGCCGCCACCGGGGACGAGACCCTCACGGTCTTCGCCTCCACCGCCTCCCCCTATAAGTTCTGCAACCACGTCCTCGCCGCCATCGGAGAACCGGCGGCGGGAGACGGCGTGGAGCTGCTGGACCGGCTCCATGCCGCGAGCGGCGTGGCGGTGCCCCGGCGCCTGGCGGCGCTGAAGGGCAAGGCCCGCCGCTTTGACCGGACCTGCGAAAAGCCGGAGATGGACGGCGTGGTGCTGGACTTCCTGCGCTGAGATTCCGGCGCCGCCGGACCGCTGAGACGCGGGAGCGGCCGGAGGACTCCGGAGCGGAAGTGAGCCCGGCAGCGCATCGCCCTCACCGTGGGGACGGTGCCGTGCGTCCCGGGGAGCGGGGGTGGTCGAGCTCGCGTCCCCCGGTGTTCGTGAGATTGGGCGAGGGCGGCGCGGTACCGGGGCTGCTGGCCATGCTGGCGGCGCCGTCCCAACCGCGGGAAGGGCGCCGCCCGGCCCCGGTGATGGCCGGGGCGGCGGCATGACTGCCCCGGCTGCGGCTAGCTCTTCGTCTGCGGCGATGAGGAGGAGATCGAATGAAGCGTCTGGAGCGGAAATGGGCCCGGCGGTGCACCGTCCTCGCCGGGGTGACGGTGCTGTGCGCCCTGCTGCCCTGGGGAGCGGGACTGGTGGGGCTCACGTCCCCGGTGTTTGTGCTGCTGGGCGTGAGCGGCACGGTGCTGGGGCTGCTGGCCCTGCTGGTGGCGCGCCTGCGGCACCTGGGCTGCCCCAACTGCGGCAAGGGCGTGGCCCGGCCTCAGTGGCGGCCTGGGCGGCGGTATTACTGCCCCTGCTGCGGAAAGCCCTTCGTCTACGACGACGAGGAGGAGATCGAATGAAGCGGATGGATCGGAAATGGCTCCGCCGGACCCAGGCCGCCGGGGCGGCGGCGCTGGTTTTGGCGGTGTTGGCCGGAGCGGTTCCGGGGGCGGCGGGCGTGCTGTGCCTCCTGCTGTTTTTCGCGGCGGTGGCGGTCCTGCTCCTGGGCCTGACCCGCCACCTGCGCTGTCCCGGCTGTGGGCGGTGCCTGGTCTTCTGGCGGACGGCGGCGGAAAATTCCTTCTGCTCCGTGTGCGGTACCCGGTTCGACTGGACGGAGGAGGGGCCCCGTCCCAATCACTGACTGAAAAGGAGGGGTTGCATGGCCCTCTATGCCATCGGGGACCTGCATCTGTCCCTGAGCGCGGACAAGTCCATGGAGGTCTTCGGCCCCGCCTGGGAGCACTATGTGGACCGGATCGAGGCGTCCCTCTCCGCCCTCACCGCCGGCGATACGCTGGTGCTGGCGGGGGACACCTCCTGGGGCATCGACCTTCCGCAGGCGGAGGCGGATTTCCGCTTTTTGGAGCGGTTCCCCTGCAAAAAGCTGCTGGTGAAGGGCAACCACGACTACTGGTGGTCCACCGCCTCCAAGATGCGGGGCTTCTTCGCGGAGAAGGGCCTCACCACCTTCGACATTCTCCACAACAACAGCTTCCCCTATGGGGATTACGCCGTGTGCGGTACCCGGGGCTGGTTTTTGGAGGAGGAGCAAAAGCCCCACAACGCCAAGGTCCTCAGCCGGGAGGTGGGGCGGCTGGAGGCCTCCCTTCAGGCGGCGGGGGGGCGGCCCATTTTCTGCTTTCTCCACTACCCGCCCCTCTACCAGGGCTACCAGTGCCCGGAGATTCTGGCGGTGTTGGAAAAATACCCCGTGGCGTGCTGCTGCTACGGCCATCTCCACGGCCCCGCCATCAAGCGCCGGCTGGAGGGGAGCTGGGGGCGGACGGCCTTTTCCCTGATCTCCGCCGACCACCTGGGCTTTGTTCCAAAAAAAATCTGCGATTAAGTGAAAAAAAGCTAGCATTTTCTAGATTTTTCTGTTAAAATATTGATTCGCAACGGCGTTTAGCCGCTGATTGAACGGAGGAGTAAACATCATGACTGTGAAGAACTGCGAAAAACTTGAAAAGAGCCAGGTCGCGCTGACCGTGGAAGTCGGCGCGGCGGAGTTTGAAGCCGCCGTCGAAAAGGCATATCAGAAGATGCGCAAGAAGATCAACGTGCCGGGCTTCCGCCCCGGCAAGGCCCCCCGCAAGATCATTGAGGGCATGTACGGCGCAGAGGTGTTTTTCGAGGAGGCCATTAATATTGCGTTCCCCGATGCGTATGAGGCCGCTGTGAAGGAGCAGGCGCTCCAGGTGGTGGGCTACCCCTCCGTGGAGATGGAGGGCGAGTGCACCAAGGAGGGCTTCACCTTCAAGGCCACCGCCCCCGTATATCCCGAGGTGACCCTGGGCGCGTACAAGGGCCTCTCCGCCCCCAAGGACGAGGTGAAGGTCTCCGCTGCCGACGTGGACGCCAAGCTCAAGGAGCTGAGCGACCGGAACACCCGCCTGGTGTCCGTGGAGCGGGAGGCCAAGGAGGGTGACACCGCGGTGATCGACTTCGAGGGCTTCCTGGAGGGCAAGCCCTTCGACGGCGGCAAGGGGGAGAACCACAGCCTGGAGCTGGGGTCCCACAGCTTTGTCCCCGGTTTTGAAGAGCAGATCGTGGGCATGAAGGCCGGCGAGGAGAAGAGCATCGACATCACCTTCCCCGAGGACTATCACGCGGACCTGGCCGGCAAGGCCGTGGTGTTCCAGGTGAAGGTCCACGAGGTGAAGGAGAAGGAAGTGCCGGAGCTGGACGACGAGTTTGCCAAGGACGTCTCCGAGTTCGACACCCTGAAGGACCTGAAGGCCGACCTGAAGAAGAAGCTCACCGAGGAGCGCCAGCAGGCCGCCGACCGGGCCTTCGAGGACGCGCTGATGGAGCAGGTGGCCGAGGGCCTCACCGCCGACGTGCCCGACGCCATGGTGGAGGCCCAGTGCCGCCAGTTCCTGGACAACTTCAAGATGCAGATTTCCCAGCAGGGCATCCCCTATGAGCAGTACATGCAGATCACCGGCATGGACGAGGCCAAGCTCCTGGCCGACGCCAAGGAGCCCGCCGCCCGCCAGGTGCGGATGGACCTGGCCCTGGCCGCCATCATCAAGGCCGAGAACGTGGAGGCCACCGACGAAGAGGTGGAGGCCGAGTTCCAGAAGATGGCCGAGCAGTACGGCATGGATCTGGAGACGGTGAAGAAGTACCTCCAGGCCGACCAGGTGCGGGACCAGCTGGTGAGCCGCAAGGCCCTGGCCGTGGTGGTGGACAGCGCCACCGCCACCAAGCCCGAGAAGAAGACCGCCGCCAAGGCCAAAAAGGCCGAGGAGGGGGAGGAGTCCCAGAAGGCCGAGGGCGAAGAGAAGCCCAAGCGGACCCGCAAGACCGCCAAAAAGGCGGAAGAGGCCGCAGAAACCGACGCCGAGTAAAAATTTGGCAGCCGATCCCGGCACTTTTTACAGATTCGACACATTCTCTCATGGTGCCTGTGGTATCATGAGAGAATGGTTTATAGCCACAAAAGAACGGAGGTTATCAAAGTGAGTTTAGTCCCTTATGTTGTGGAGCAGACCAACCGGGGAGAGCGGTCCTACGACATCTTCTCCCGGCTGCTGAATGACCGGATCATCTTCCTGGGGGAAGAGGTCAACGCCACTACCGCCAGTCTGGTGGTTGCCCAGCTTTTGTATCTGGAGTCCCAGGACCCGGACAAGGACATCCAGCTTTATATCAACAGCCCCGGCGGCTCCGTCACCGACGGCATGGCCATCTATGACACCATGCAGTACGTCAAGTGCGACGTGTCCACCATCTGCGTGGGCATGGCGGCCAGCATGGGCGCCTTCCTCCTCTCCGCCGGCGCCAAGGGCAAGCGCATCGCCCTGCCCAACGCGGAGATCATGATCCACCAGCCCTCCGCCGGCACCCAGGGGCAGATCACCGATATGGCCATCCACCTCAAGCGGCTGGAGATCATCAAAAAGCGGATGAACCGCATCCTGGCGGAGAACACCGGCAAGTCCCTGGAGGAGGTTACCGCCGCCTGCGAGCGGGACAACTTCATGAGCGCCGAGGAGGCCAAGGAATTCGGTTTGGTAGACAAGATTCTCTCCGGCAAGAAGTAAAATTCCCAGAAACCGAGGTAATACCATGAACGACGACGGCAAAAAGACGCTGCGGTGCTCCTTCTGCGGCAAGCATGAAAACCAGGTGAACCGCATGATCCAGGGCCCGGGCGTGCGCATCTGCGACGAGTGCGTGCGGCTTTGCATGAGCATTTTGAGCGACGGCTTCGAGGAGGAGGACCTCCCTCTGGAGGACATCCCCGACCAGCTGCCCACCCCCCAGGAGATCAAGGCCGTACTGGACCAGTATGTGATCGGCCAGGACGAGGCCAAGGTGGCCCTCTCCGTGGCGGTTTACAACCACTACAAGCGCATTTTCTTCGGCGGCGGCGAGGATGTGGAGCTGCAAAAGAGCAATATTTTGATGCTGGGCCCCACCGGCTCCGGCAAGACGTTGTTCGCCCAGACCCTGGCCCGCATTTTGAAGGTGCCCTTTGCCATCGCCGACGCCACCACCCTCACCGAGGCCGGCTACGTGGGCGACGATGTGGAGAACATCCTGCTGCGGCTGCTCCAGGCCGCCGATTTCGACGTGGAGCGGGCGGAGCACGGCATCATCTATGTGGATGAGATCGACAAGATCGCCCGGAAGAGCGAGAACACCTCCATCACCCGGGACGTGTCCGGCGAGGGCGTGCAGCAGGCCCTTTTGAAGATTGTGGAGGGGACCGTGGCCAACGTTCCGCCCCAGGGCGGGCGGAAGCATCCCCACCAGGAGTTCATCCAGGTGAACACCCGGAACATCCTCTTCATCTGCGGCGGCGCCTTCGAGGGTCTGGACAAGATTATCGAGCACCGGCTGGACCAGAAGAGCATCGGCTTCGGCGCCAACGTCCAGGGGAAGAAGGAGAAGGACACCAGCAAGATCCTGCGGGAGGTCCAGCCCCACGACATCCTGAAGTTCGGCATCATCCCGGAGCTGGTGGGCCGCCTGCCGGTCATCGCGCCGCTGGACGCCCTGCGGCGGGAGGACCTGGTGCGCATTCTCCAGGAGCCCAAGAACGCGCTGGTGAAGCAGTACAAAAAGCTGCTGGAATACGACGACGTGGACCTGGTGTTCGAGCCGGAGGCCCTGGAGGCCATCGCCGACATGGCCATCGAGCGCAACATCGGCGCCCGGGGCCTGCGGGCCGTGATGGAGGGCATCCTCATCAAGATCATGTACGACATTCCCTCCGATCCCACCATCGTCAAGGCGGTCATCACCCGGGCGTGCGTGGAGGGGAAGGCCCAGCCCGTGCTGACCCGGGATCCGGAAAAGGTCAGCTATTCCGTGAAATTGAACACCGGCAAGGGTGAGCGGCCGGCCACCGGCAGCTCCGCCCCCAAACCGGCGTCTTAAGAGGGGAGAAGGGGGGACGCCGCAGGCGTCTCCCTTTCCCTGTTTGTACTTCCAAGAAAGGAATCGTCTCCTATGGAACCGACCACACTGAACATTCCCGTCCTGGCCCTCCGGGGCCTGACGGTATTCCCCCACATGGACCTGACCTTCGACGTGGAGCGCCCCATCTCCATCGCCGCCCTGGAGCGGTCCATGGAGGCGGACCAGGACATCTTCCTGGTGACCCAGCGGGAGATCGGCGTCAATGCGCCGGAGGAGAAGGACCTGTACGTCGTGGGCACCGTGTCCCACATCAGCCAGATTCTGCGGATCTCCCAGACCTCCATCCGCTGCGTGGTGGAGGGGCGGCAGCGGGCCCGCCTGCGCCGCCTGTGGCAGACCACCCCCTTCCTCCAGGCCAACGTGGAGGTGCTGGAGGAGGAGACCCCCACCGAGGCCTTCCGCCGCAGCCCCCGGACGGAGGCCCTGCTGCGCCAGACCTGGAACCTGTTCAGCGAGTACGCCGAGCTTGCCGGCGGCATCCCGGAGGAGGTCGTCGCCACGGTGATGGACAGCCGGGACGTGGGATATCTGGCGGATTTCATCACCCAGAACATCGCCCTGCGCCACTCGGACAAGCAGGAGATTCTGGAGGAGATGGCCCCCTTCGTCCGGCTGCGGAAGCTGAACGGCTTCCTGGCCCGGGAATGCAACGTCCTGGGCTTTGAGCACGAGATGGAGGGCAAGGTCCGGGACCACCTGGTGCGGACCCAGCGGGAGCAGATTCTCCGCACCCAGATCCGCGTCCTCCAGAGCGAGCTGGGGGAGGGCGAGGACGGCGACGACGAGATCGACGGCTACCGCCAGCGGATCGTCGCCCTGGGCCTGGAGGAAGACACGGAGAAGTACCTCCTCAAAGAGGTGAACAAGCTGGCCAAGCAGCCCTTCGGCAGCGCCGAGGGGGCGGTGATCCGCAACTACCTGGACGTGTGCTTGGAGATGCCCTGGAACACGGAGACCCGGGAGCGGGTCAGCGTGGACGCCGCCCGGAAGGTGCTGGAAAAGGACCACTTCGGCCTGGAAAAGGTGAAGGAGCGGATTCTGGAGACCATCGCCGTCCGGCAGATGAACCCCCAGGGCAAGGGGCAGATTCTCTGCCTGGTGGGCCCGCCGGGCGTGGGCAAGACCTCCATCGCCATCTCCGTGGCCAAGGCGCTGAACCGGAAGCTGGCAAGGCTCTCCCTGGGCGGCGTCCGGGACGAGGCGGACATCCGGGGCCACCGGAAGACCTACATAGGCTCCATGCCCGGCCGCATCATCGAGGCCATCAGCCGCAGCGGGTCTATGAATCCACTGCTGCTGCTGGACGAGATCGACAAGCTGGGCAACGACTACCGGGGAGACCCGGCCTCCGCCCTGCTGGAGGTGCTGGACAGCGAGCAGAACGGCTCCTTCCGGGACCACTTTTTGGAGATTCCGGTGGATTTGAGCAAGGTACTCTTCATCACCACCGCCAACACCACCGACACCATCCCCCGGCCTCTGCTGGACCGGATGGAGGTTTTGTCCCTCTCCAGCTATACCGACGAGGAGAAGGTGCAGATCGCCCGGCGCCACCTGCTGCCCAAGCAGATGGCGGAGCACGGCGTGCCCAGGGGTACCCTCCGGGTGAGCGAGGAGGTGCTCCGCGCCGTCATCCGGGATTACACCCGAGAGTCCGGCGTCCGCCTGCTGGAGCGGCGGCTGGCCGCCCTCTGCCGGAAGACGGATATGCTCCTGCTGAAGGGAAGTGTAAAGAGATTGACCGTTACAGAGGAGATGCTGCCGAAGCTGCTGGACTGCCAGCCCTATCCCCCCGCCCTCCACACGGAGCGGGAGGAGATCGGCGTGGTGAACGGCCTGGCCTGGACGGAGGCCGGCGGTGAGATTCTGGAGGTGGAGGTCAACGTCATGGAGGGCACCGGCAAGCTGGAGCTCACCGGCAACCTGGGCGACGTGATGAAGGAGTCCGCCCAGGCGGCCCTGAGCTGCCTGCGGAGCCGGGCGGCGGCTCTGGGCATCCCCGGGGACTTCTACAAGACCCGGGACATCCACGTGCACTTCCCGGAGGGGGCGGTGCCCAAGGACGGCCCCTCCGCCGGCATCGCCATGGCCACCGCCATGCTCTCCGCCCTGACGGACCGGAAGATCAAGGCGGGCTATGCCATGACAGGTGAAATCACTTTACGGGGCAGGGTGCTGCCCATCGGCGGCTTGAAGGAGAAGACCATGGCCGCCCGGCGCAACGGCCTCCACACCGTGCTGATCCCCAGGGACAACGTGCGGGATTTGGAGGAGATCGACCAGACGGTGCGCGCCGCGCTGCGGTTTGTGCCGGTGGAGACGGTGGACCAGGTGTTCGCCGAGATCCTCTGCCCGGAGAGCGACCCCATCCGGGAGGAGGTGGCGGAGCTGGTCACCGCCTTCGCCCCCATCCCCCGGGAGAGCGCCGGGGAGACCGCCCTGCGGCAGTGAAAAGGAGCACACATGGCATTGAATTTTGGTAAGGCGGAGTTTATCCGCTCCGCCTCCGCCCGGGACCACTTCCTGCGGGACGGACTGCCCCAGTTTGCCTTCGCGGGCAGGTCCAACGTGGGCAAGTCCTCGGTCATCAACCGGCTGCTGGGGCGGAAGAACCTGGCCTACGTGGGGGCCGCCCCGGGGAAGACCACCCAGATCAACTACTTTCTGGTGGACCGGCGGGCCTATCTGGTGGATCTGCCGGGCTACGGCTACGCCAAGGTCTCCAAGACCGAGAAGGAGCGCTGGGGCCGCCTGATGGAGCAGTACTTCGAAGAGGGCGGGGCGCGCATCACCTGCGGTGTGCTGATCGTGGACATCCGCCACAAGCCCACGGCGGACGATCTGACCATGCACACCTGGTTCCGCGAGACCGGCTGCCCGGAGATCGTGGTGGCCAACAAGCTGGACAAGCTGAAGCGCAGCCAGGTGGACCCGGCCCTGGCGCTGATCCGGGAGACCCTGGAGCTGGGGGAGGAGGACACGCTGGTGCCCTTCTCCGCCGAAAAGGGCGACGGCAAGGAGACCCTGCTGCGGCTGCTAAACGCCGCCTGCGGGCAGTGAGGGGAAAAACGGGAGAGGAAGGGGCCTCTCCCGCTTTTTTCGGGAAAATCTTGCGGAACCCTCTATGCAAACCCGGAAAAATACGCTAAAATAGACACGTTGAAAATTCCGAGGAGACAATGGAGGTTTTTGTCATGGCAAAGCCTGTGTATAAGCGGGTGCTGCTGAAGATCAGCGGCGAGGCCCTGGCCGGGGACAAGCACACCGGCCTGGATTTCGAGGTCATCGGCCAGGTCTGCGACGTGCTGAAGGAGTGCCTGGAGATGGGCGTGCAGGTGGGCCTGGTGGTGGGCGGCGGCAACTTCTGGCGGGGCGCCAAAAACAGCGGCGGCCGCATGGAGCGCACCCGGGCGGACCACATGGGCATGCTGGCCACGGTGATGAACAGCCTGGCGCTGGCGGACGTGTGCGAGCAAAAGGGCATCCCCGTCCGGGTCCAGACCGCCGTGGAGATGCGGGCCATGGCGGAGCCCTACATCCGCTCCCGGGCCATCCGGCATTTGGAGAAGGGCCGGGTGGTCATCTTCGGCGCCGGCACCGGCAACCCCTATTTCTCCACCGACACCGCCGCGGTGCTGCGGGCGGCGGAGATCAACGCGGACGTGATTCTGCTGGCCAAGAATGTGGACGGCGTCTACTCCGCCGACCCGGTGAAGGACCCCGGCGCCGTCAAGTACGACACCATCAGCTACGATGAGATTCTCGCCCAGCACCTGATGGTGATGGATTCCACCGCCACCTCGCTGTCCATGGACAACCGTATCCCCGTGCTGCTCTTTGCCCTGAAGGACCCCCGGAACATTCTCCGGGCCCTGTGCGGCGAGAAGGTGGGCACCATTGTCAAGGATTGAGTTTGTCAGCGACCTCCCATAAACACCAAGTGAAAGGAAGGACCCCAACATGTTGAAGGATGAATACAAGGTATACGAGGAGAAAATGAGAAAGAGCATCGACTCCGTTGCCGCGGACTTTGCCTCCGTGCGGGCGGGCCGGGCCAACGCCGCCGTGCTGGACCGCATCATGGTGGACTACTACGGCAGCCCCACCCCCATCCAGCAGATCGCCGCCATCTCCTCTCCCGATCCCCGGGCCCTGCTGATCGCCCCGTGGGACAGCTCCGCCCTGAAATCCATTGAGAAGGCCATCCAGAACTCCGACTTGGGCATCAATCCCCAGAACGACGGCCGGAACATCCGCCTCAGCTTCCCCCAGCTGACGGAGGAGCGCCGCAAGGAGCTGGTCAAGCAGATTCACAAGTACGCCGAAAACGGCAAGGTGGCGGTGCGCAACATCCGCCGGGACGCCATGGAGCGCTTCAAGAAGCTGGAAAAGGCCTCCGAGATCACTGAGGACGACCTGACCCAGATGGAGAAGGACCTGCAAAAGCTCACCGATGACAGCTGCAAGAAGCTGGATGAGCTGCTGGCCAAAAAAGAGAAGGAACTGATGGCGGTCTGATGGCAAATAGTTGGAAAAACGGCGATACGGCGGGGCAGACAGGGTGTCTGCCTCGCCATATTGCGATTATTATGGACGGCAACGGCCGCTGGGCCACCCAGCGGGGCCTGCCCCGCACCGCCGGGCACAAGGCGGGGGCGGAGACCTTCCGCCGCATCGCCACCCACTGCAAGAACCGGGGGGTCCGCTATCTGACGGTGTACGCCTTCTCCACGGAGAACTGGCGGCGCAGCGCCGACGAGGTGCGGGTCATCATGGGCCTTTTGAAGCGCTACCTCCTGGAGGCGGTGGACACCATGGAGCGGGACCACATCCGCCTGCACTTTTTTGGGGACCTGACGCCCCTTTCCCCGGAGCTGCGGGCCCTGGCCCGGGAGACCGACGAGATCACGGAGCATCTGGCCGCCGACGATTTCCAGGCCAACGTCTGCCTGAACTACGGCGGCCGGGACGAGATCCTGCGGGCGGTGCGGCAATTTGCCGCGGACTGCACCGCCGGGACCTGCCGGCCGGAGGACCTGGACGAGGGGCGCTTCTCCGGGTATCTGGACTCCCGGGGCATCCCGGACCCGGAGCTCATCATCCGCCCCAGCGGGGAGCTGCGGTTGAGCAACTTCCTGCTGTGGCAGTGCGCCTATTCGGAGTTCTATTTCACGGACACCCTGTGGCCGGACTTCGACGAGGCGGAGCTGGACCGGGCCATCGCGGAGTATCAGAAAAGAGACCGCCGTTTCGGCGGTGTGAAGAAATAACGCTTCACAGGAAAGAAGGGCTGCTATGAAATCGAGACTGCTGGTTGCCGCCGTGGGCGTCCCCCTGCTGGTGTACGTGGTGCTGGGGGCGCCGCCCCTGGTGATGATGGCGGCGCTGTGCGTGCTCTCCGGCATCGGAGCCATGGAGCTGATGAAGTGCGTGGGCGTGGAGCGGGGGAATTACCTCTACGGGTGGACCGTCCTGTGCGCCGTGTTCTCCGTCAGCTGGTTTTACGACCGGCCGGAGCACGTGGTGATTTTGTGGTTTCTCTACATCCTGGTATCCTTCCTCTATGCCATTGTGAAGGCGGGGGAGATCCGGCTGCTCCACTTGCTGGCCGGACTCTTCGCCGTGGTGTGCGTGCCCTACTCCTTCGCCGCCTTCGTGCGGATGGAGGAGGGGGGCGTCCACCGGGCGTATCTGCTGCTGCCCTTCCTCCTCAGCTTCGCCTGCGACACCTTCGCCTACTTTGGTGGCCGCCTCTTCGGCAAGCACAAGCTGGCCCCCAAGGTCAGCCCGAAAAAGACGGTGGAGGGCTCCGTGGGGGGCATGGTGGGGAATCTGGCCTGCGGCCTGGCCTTCGCCTTTGTGATGGACCGGTGGTTCGGCGCCAGCATCGGCTACGGCCCCATGGCGCTGCTGGCCCTGGTGTGCGGCGCGGTGGCTCAGATCGGCGATCTGAGCTTCTCCCTCATCAAGCGGGAGTTCGGCGTCAAGGACTACGGCAGGCTCTTTCTGGAGCACGGCGGCGTGCTGGACCGGTTTGACAGCGTGCTGTTCGTGGCGCCGGTCATTGAGATTGTTTTAAGCTTTGTGAGATAGGATGGGCCTATGAAGAATACGATAGCAGTACTGGGCTCCACCGGGTCCATCGGCCGCCAGACCCTGGAGGTGGCGGAGCAGCTGGGGGTGCGGGTGGCGTGCCTGACGGCCAACACCGGCGCGGAGCGGCTGGAGGCCCAGGCGCGGCGGTTTGCCCCCCGCCTGGCGGTGCTGGTCGACGAGGCGGCGGCCAGGGACCTGGCGGTGCGCCTGGCGGACACCGGCACGAAGGTGCTGGGAGGCCCGGCGGCGCTGACGGAGGCCGCTGTGGCCCCGGAGGCGGACACCGTGGTGACCGCCGTGGTGGGCATGGTGGGGCTGCGGCCCACGCTGGCCGCCATTGGGGAGAAAAAGCGGATCGCCCTGGCCAACAAAGAGACGCTGGTCTGCGCCGGGGAGCTGGTGATGGACGCGGCGGAGCGGAGCGGGGCGGAGATTGTGCCGGTGGATTCCGAGCACTCCGCCATCTTCCAGTGCCTCCGGGGCTGCGCCCACCGCCGGGAGATCAGGCGGCTGATCCTGACCTGCTCCGGCGGACCCTTTTACGGCATGAGTTGGGACGAAGTGGGCAAAATGACGAAGGCGGATGCCCTGCGGCATCCCAACTGGACCATGGGGCCCAAGATCACCGTGGACTGCGCCACGCTGATGAACAAGGGGCTGGAGGTCATCGAGGCCATGCGGCTCTACCGCCTGCCGCTTCGGCAGGTGGACGTGGTGATTCACCGGCAGAGCATCGTCCACTCCCTGGTGGAGTACCGGGACGGGGCGGTGCTGGCCCAATTGGGCACGCCGGATATGCGCCTGCCCATCCGCTACGCATTGACGTATCCGGAGCGGGCGGAGAGCCCGGCGGAGCCGCTGGACCTGCTGGGCTGCCCGCCGCTGACCTTCGCCCAGCCGGACCGGGAGGCCTTTCCCTGCCTGGCCCTGGCGGAGGCCGCCGCGGCCCGGGGCGGCACCGCCTGCGCCGTGCTCAACGGCGCGAACGAGGTTGCGGTGGACGCATTCCTGCACGAGAAGATCCCCTTCGGCGCGATTGCGCGGCTGGTGGAGGAGAC
>NZ_UQXD01000013.1 GCF_900544955.1 uncultured Oscillibacter sp. | reverse complement strand
TCTCCGCCGTCCTCCCCGCCGGCAGCGCCGCATTGGGCCAGCGGCTGCAGACCATCGTCATGCAGGGCGTGGCCCTGTGCGTGCTGTTCCTGGGCATCAGCGGCTGCCTGAAGGGCAGCAACTCCCTCATCGCCATTCTCTCCATGGTGCTGGGCGCCCTCATCGGAGAGCTGCTGGACCTGGACCGGCGGATGCGTTCCCTGGGCGACTGGGTGCAGAAGCGGACGGAGCATCTGGTCCGCGGCGGCGGACAGGCCTCCATCTCCGAGGGCTTCGTCACCGCCAGCCTCCTCTTCTGCGTGGGCGCCATGGCCATCGTGGGCGCCCTCCAGGACGGCCTCACCGGCGACCACGCCACCCTCTTCGCCAAATCCCTGCTGGACGGCATCAGCTCCGTGGTCTTCGGCGCCTCTCTGGGCCTGGGGGTGGCCTTCTCCGCCGTGGCCATCTTTCTCTATCAGGGCTCCATCGCCCTGCTGGCCTCCTTCCTCCAGCCCTACCTGGGGGACGCGGTCATCGCGGAGATGACCTGTGTGGGCTCCCTTTTGATCGTGGCCCTGTCCTTCAACATGCTGGGCCTGACGAAGATCAAGGTGATGAACCTGGTGCCCGCCATTTTTTGGCCGATTCTGCTGTGCCTGGTGATGTGAAAACGGAAAGCAAGCCCGGCGGACCTGTGGTCCGCCGGGCTTGCTTTCATGTCAGGGGCACTAGGACGTCCCCGAACCGCAGGGCCTCCGCCTGCGTCAGGTCGATGGGCAGGCTCCAGTAGAAGATCCACTCCGTGGCCTCCGTCTCCCCCGCCGCCGGAGTTCCGGCGCCGTAGTTCTCCACCTCGATCTCCATCCCGTCCGCCAGCACCACGCTCTCCACCAACGGCCGAACTGTCCCGTCCACCACAAAGCGGACCTCCTCGGGGGTGACCCGCACGTTCCGGATGACGACCGTGCGCTCCTCGCCGCCCTCCAGCGCCGTCACCTGAGCCCGCTCCGCCGTCCGCACCGGCAGCGCCTGCCCCATGGGCGCCAGGTCAAACCGCAGCGCCCACGGCCCGCCCTCCAGCACCTCGTCTCCGCAGCTCAGGCCCCAGAAGGTCAGCTCCACGGTGCAGCCGTCCCGCAGCGTCACCGCCGGGTCCAGAAACTCCGCGAACACCCGCAGCATGGTGGCCAGATGCCCCTGGCCGTCCGCGCCGGCAAAGTCCGAGGCATACCCCTTCTGCGTCGTCTCCAGCGGCGCCCCCTCCGGAGAGAAAAACGCGATCTCCACCGACTGGAACAGCCGCCGGTCCAGCCGCTCCTCCGCCCCAAAGGCGGCGGCGCCGTCCACCTTCACCAGCGTCCAAAGGGTGTTGTCCCCCACGGTGACGGAATCCACCGTCACCGTGACGCCGTCCTCCACGGCGCTGGCTCCCACCGGAACCGTCAGAGACTCCACAATCCGCTCCTGTTCCTCCGGCAGGGCCGTCTGCGCCGTGTGCCTCTCCCACGCCTCCGCGTGCCACGCCTGGGCCGTCTCCAGCACCGGCTCCGGCGTCTTCTCCGGCGCCTCCTCCGGTGCCTCCGGCGGGGGAGCGGGCGGCTCCGGCCGCTTGGGCGGTGCAGGCGGCGCCTCCACCGGTGCCATCTCCTCCGTCTCCGCCCCGGCCGGGGGCGCGAAGCCCAGCCACCGCCGGATCGGCGTCTCCACCGTCGCCGCCGCCACCGTGCCCGCCAGCACCGCCGCCAAAATCGCCGCCGCCAGCGCGGCCCGGGAGACCTTCCGCCGCACCTTCCGCCGCTCCTGTTTCGTCATATCCGCCACCTTCTTTCGCAAGGTCTCGGAAGCCCGAACCTCGTCAAACACCGCCCGGTACTGTTCCTCCACGGCTCACACCTCCTCCAAGCTCTGTCGCAGTCTGTCTCTGGCCCTGGCCAGCCGGGTCTGCACCGTGGAGGGGTTCAGTCCCAGCAGCTCCCCCACCTCCTTCACGGAGTATCCCTCGTAGTAGTAGAGGTACAGCGGCAGGCGGTACTTGGCGGGCAGGGCCATCACCTCCCGGAACAGCATCCCCCCCTCCGGGGAGGAGAAGGCCGCCTCCCGGCACGCCTCCAGGGACACCGTGTGCCGCCGCCAAGGCGTCCGGGACAGGTCCTTGCAGGCGTTGAGGGTCACCCGCACCAGCCAGTGGCGCAGGTACGCCGCCTCCCCGAAGTCCCTGTCGGATTGCCACAGCCGCAGCATCACGGTCTGGGCGATGTCCTCGGCGTCGGCGGCGTTCCGAAACCAGTTGAGGGCGATCCGGTACACCATGTCCAGATGTTCCGCCGCCGCGTTTGTAAACTGCTCCTCCGTCATGGCCCTGCTCCCTTCCCATCGTGTCAACCGGAATACGGCGCCAACCGGCGAAATATCCCACGGCAAGAAAAAAATCCCTGTCCAGGCGGACAGGGATTTTTTGTAACCGGTTGAATCGGCGGTCTTACTTCAGCTCGACCTTGGCGCCGGCCTCTTCCAGCTGCTTCTTCATGGCCTCGGCATCGTCCTTGGAAGCGCCCTCCTTCAGAGTGGCGGGAGCGCCCTCGACGGTGGCCTTGGCCTCGGCCAGGCCCTGGCCGGTGATCTCGCGGACGGCCTTGATGACCTTGATCTTGGCGGCGGCGTCGAAGCCGGTCAGGACCACGTCAAACTCGGTCTTCTCCTCGGCAACGGGAGCGGCGGCGGCAGCGGGAGCGGCCATGGCGGCGGCGGAAACGCCGAACTCCTCCTCCAGAGCGTGCACCAGCTCGCTCAGCTCCAGAACGGTCAGGCCCTTGATCTCTTCGATCATAGCGGTAACTTTCTCAGACATGTGATGTGCCTCCTAATTGTAAATTTAATAAAAGTAGTGCTGTCGAAACGCTTATTCGGCAGCGGGGGCAGCCTCTTCGGCGGGGGCGCCGTTCTTCTCGGCGATCTGCTTCAGAACGACGGCCAGGCCGGTGATGGGCGCCAGCATGGTGCCCAGGACCTGCGCCTGCAGGACGGGCAGCGCGGGGATGGAAGCCAGGGAGTTGATGGTGGCCAGGTCCACGGGCTTGCCGTCCATGAAGCCGCCCTTGATCTCAAACTTGCCGTCCAGCTTCTTGGCGTAGTTAGCCATGACCCGGGCGGGCGCCACGGGATCATCGCACAGGGCCAGGGACGTGGTGCCGTTCAGCAGACCGTCCAGCTCGCTCAGCCCGGTGTTGTTGAAGGCAAAGCGGAGCAGGGTGTTCTTCACAACCGCGTAATCCACGTTGCTCTCGCGGCACTCCTTGCGCAGGGCGGTGTCTTCTTCAACGGTAATACCCTTGTAGTCGACAATCACACCGGCGGTGGCCTTCTGAATCTTTTCGGTCAGCCCGGCCACGATGGCCTGCTTTTCAGATAAGACCTTTGCGTTAGGCATTCTTGTTTTCACCTCCAGGAAATTTATAGGTGCGTTCAAAAAAGGAAACCGTCCTTGTGCCGCAAAGACACAAGGACGGATAGCAATCTTTCGATTTGCCGCCCTCGGCAGGATTTACGGGCTAGGCCCACCTGCTGTCTTTGGAACGCATCTGATATTATATTCAAGTATCCGACAAAAGTCAATACCCAAATATACGGGGTTGAAAGGGGAAGCGCGCTTCCCCGCGGGACTCAGACCAGCTTCGCGGTGCTCATCTTGACGCCGGGGCCCATGGTGGAAGCGGCCACGCAGCTGCGGATATACTGGCCCTTGGCGGTGGCGGGCTTGGCCTTGACGATGGCGCCCATCAGGGCGTTGTAGTTCTCGGTCAGCTTCTCGGCGCCGAAGGACACCTTGCCGATGGGGCAGTGGATGATGTTGGTCTTGTCCAGACGGTACTCGATCTTACCGGCCTTGACCTCCTTGACGGCCTTGCCCACGTCGGGGGTGACGGTGCCGGCCTTGGGGGAGGGCATCAGGCCCTTGGGGCCCAGGACCTTACCCAGGCGGCCCACCACGCCCATCATGTCGGGGCTGGCAACCACCACGTCAAAGTCGAACCAGTTTTCCTTCTGGATCTTCTCCACCAGGTCCATGTCGCCCACGTAGTCGGCGCCGGCCTCACGGGCGGCGTCGGCCTTGTCGCCCTTGGCGAAGACCAGCACGCGGACGGTCTTGCCGGTGCCGTGGGGCAGCACGATGGCGCCGCGGACCTGCTGGTCGGCGTGCCGGGAATCCACGCCCAGCTTCACGTGCAGTTCCACGGTCTCGTCAAACTTGGCGCTGGCGGTCTTGCAGATCAGGGCCAGGCCCTCGGCAGCTTCGTACTGGGCGTTCTTGTCGATCTGCTTCGCGCTCTCCTGATATTTCTTGCCTCTAAACAATGTTACTTCCTCCTCATAGTGGTTCTTCGGAATCCAATCCTCCCACTGTATGGAGCGGCCTTTTCAGCCGCTCGGCTGATGATAATAGATGTCAGTCGCCGACGACGACGCCCATGGAGCGGCAGGTGCCGGCAACCATGCTCATGGCGGCTTCCAGGCTGGCGGCGTTCAGGTCCTGCATTTTCAGCTCGGCAATCTTCTGAACGGAGGCCTTGGAAATGGTGGCGACCTTGGTCTTGTTGGGCACGCCGGAGCCGGACTCGATGTTGCACTCCTTCTTGATCAGGACGGCCGCGGGGGGCGTCTTGGTGATGAAGGAGAAGGAGCGGTCGGAGTACACGGTGATGACCACGGGGATGATCATGCCCATCTCATTCTTGGTACGCTCGTTGAACTCCTTGGTGAAAGCGGCAATGTTCACGCCGTGCTGGCCCAGAGCGGGGCCGACGGGGGGGGCGGGAGTCGCCTTGCCTGCGGGGATCTGCAGCTTTACATAACCAGTAATCTTCTGTGCCACGGAGTAGCACCTCCTAAAATATAAATGTGGTGGCGGACCCGGGAGGGTCCGTTCTTGGCGGGGCCGGAAGAGCCCCTCCCACTTGTGCCGGAAGCCTCCGGCAATCTCCGCCCTGCCGGGCGGCGCGTGTTCAGCCCTGGACCTCGACCTGGTCCAGTTCCAGCTCTACGGGCGTCTCTCTGCCGAACATGGAGACCATCACGCTGACCCGGTTCTTCTCGGGCTCGATCTCCTCGACAATGCCGGTGAAGCTCGCCAGCGGGCCGTCCACGATTTTCACGTGGTCGCCCACCTGATACCGGACAACGATCTCGTGCTTCTCCATGCCCATGGCCAGCACCTCCTCCTCGGTGAGGGGGATGGCCTTGTTGGCGGAGCCCACAAAGCCGGTGACGCCGCGGACGTTCCGCACCAAGTGCCAGGTATCGTCGGTCATGACCATCTTGATCAGCACGTAGCCGGGAAACACCTTCCGCTCCACCTCTTTGCTGGTGCCGGATTCGGTGACCTCCGTCACGGTCTCCAGGGGGATCTCAATCCGCAGGATTTTGTCCTCCATGTTGCGGCCGGTGACGAGTTTCTCGATGCTGCTCTTGACGGCATTTTCATAGCCGGAATAGGTATGGATGACATACCACTTCGCGCTGTCTGACATATTCTACTCCTTAAGCGCCAAACACGCTGAGGATCATCTGCACGGCGGAATAGGCCACGCCGTCGAAAATCCAAATGCAGGCGCCGATCACGAGAGAGCACAGCAGCACGGTGCCGGTGTTTTTCACAACGGTCTTCCGGTCAGGCCAGACGACCTTTTTCAGCTCGCTTTTCATCTCGCGGAACCAGAGTCCGCGATCCTTTTTCTTCTTCGCTTCTTCTGCCATTCTTCGTTACACGCCCTTTCTCAAATTCGTCGCCATTACTTGGTTTCGCTGTGGAGCGTGTGCTTCTTGCAGAAGGGGCAATACTTGTTCAGCTCAAGCTTGTCCGGGGTGTTCTTCTTGTTCTTCATGGTATTGTAGTTTCTCTGCTTGCACTCGTTGCATCTCAAAGTGACTTTAACGCGCATCTAACGGCACCTCCTTATTATTGGTATCGTTCCCGGCTTGCCGGGGATACCGACTGCCTCCCTGCCTTTGTCTCAGGTCCTTCCCGCCGCGGCTGAAAAGCGAAAAACGCGCACGACAAAAAAGCCCTTTTTCACAGGTAAGAAAGATTGTACCACAGGTCAAACCGAAGGTCAACTGTTTTTTCCATCATTTCTCTTTCTTTTTTCCCGTCTCCGGCGGGGACGCACCGCCCCTTGCGCCGGGGGCGCCGGTGTGCTATGATGGGGCAAAACGGACAAGCGAGGACGGTTTTATGCGCATCATGGCCATCGACTACGGCGACGCCCATACCGGCATTGCCATCTCCGACCCCACCGGCTTTTTGGCCGGCTTCACCACCACCATCGACGCCTACCGCCCGGAGGCCGTGGCAGACCGGGTGGCCGCCCTGGCTGCGGAGCACGGGGTGGAGGAGCTGGTGCTGGGCTATCCCAAGAACATGGACGGCACTCTGGGCCCCCGGGCGGAGAAGGCCGCCGCCATGGCGGAGCTGCTGCGCGCCGTCACCGCGCTGCCGGTGGTCCTCTGGGACGAGCGGCGCACCACCATCGACGCCCACCGGATTTTGATGACCGGGGGAAAAAACGCGAAAAAGCGAAAAAAAGTGGTGGACGCCGTGGCGGCGTCCCTGATTCTGGAGGGATACCTCACCTTCCAAAAAAGCCAGCAGGACCGGCCCTAGGGCCGGTCCTGTTTCCTTATCCCAGCAAAAACCAGAGCCCCGTCCCCAGGGCCCCGGCGGCAAAGGCCAGTCCCGCATACAGCCAGGGCCGCTCCCGGTCCCCGCCGTAGCGGTGGAGCAGCAGCGCCGCCGTCCCCTCCAGGATCAGGCTGAGAAACCCCCGCCAGGCCGGGTCGCCCCGCACCGCGCAGACCACCAAAAACACCTCGCCCAGCGCCACCATGCCCTCCGCCGCACAGCTCCGGGCCTCCTTCTCCAGCTGGACGTCCCGCTCGTCCTTCCGGGGCCGCCGTCCCACCCGCTCCATGGTCACAGCCTCTTTTCATAGAAGACGTTGGCGCCCAGCAGCAGCAAAAACGCCGCCAGCACCACGCCCACCAGTGTTGTCCCCGCCGCCAGCACCAGCGGCGAGCGCCAGACGCCGTAGGCGATCAGCATCCCTCCGGCGGCCAGCAGGCACCCGTCGGTCAGCAGCCGGTAGGCCCGCCAGGCGCTCCGCTGCACCACCTGCCGGTCCCGCTCGTCCGGCAGGGGCATCCCCATGGACTTGTCCACGGCCCACGCCAGGTCCGCCCACCCCAGGGCCGCCAGCAGCACCGTGCTCACCAGCAGCTTGACGGAGACGCCCTGGACCGCCATCAGGATACCGCAGACTGCCGCCAGACCCAGGCAGACCAGCCCCACGGCAAAGTTTCGCCGATTGTAGATCTTCATCTCGTGTTCTCCTCTCATCCCCGCCGTTCAAAGTGCAGAAGGGTGGCCAGCCGGGCCAGACCGGCGGCCAGATACAGCGCCAGCAGCGGCAGCATCATGTGGACGAAGGCCGGGTTCTCCGTCAGCCCGTAACCGGCCACGCAGCCCGCCATCCCCGCCAGCACCAGCCAGAAGCCCGCCCGGTAGCAGGCCGCCCGGCTGCGCAGCTCTATCCAGCGGCTGCGCTCGTCTTGGTCCTCCGTCCGATCCGCCCGGGCGGCCTCCCGGTCCAGGCTCCGCAGGAGCATGCTCAGCCCGGTGAGGACCAGGAACAGGGCGATCAGGCCGTCTTTCAGGCCGAAGCGCTCCCAGCCCCGCCAGAGGCAGGTCAGCGGGTTCAGCAGCCCCAGGGCCAGCGCCGCCAGGCCGCCGTAAAAATTCTTCTTATAGTAGATCCTCTTCCGCATACTGCCGGTCCTCCCACTCTTTATTTTCTGGTAGACAATAGAGCGTCTCCATGCTGGTGCCTAGCACCAGCGCCATCCGGTAGGCCAGCAGCAGCGACGGGTTGTACTGCCCCTTCTCCAGGGAGATGATGGTCCGGGACGACACATGGACCCGCTCCGCCAGCTGCTGCTGGGTCAGTCCCGCCGCCGTCCGCAGCTCCCGAACCCGGTTCTGCACCCGTCTCCCCCCTGCCCCCTCCAGAATATGAAGCACCCTTCACATGAAGGATGCTTCATATTATACACCGCCCGCCGCATCTGTCAACCCTTTTCGCAAAAAAAAACACCCCGGAACGCTTCGCGTTCCGGGGTGCTGCGTCCTATTGAAACTCCAGGCTGCCGCCCTCCCGGTACCGGAGGCTGCCGCCGTAGTACCGGGCCATGGCCCTTGCCAGATAGGCGGTGTCCCTGGCCCCCGCCACCTCGTAGCAGCTGTGCATGGCCAGCTGGGGCAGTCCCACGTCCACCGTGGGGACGGAGAGGTGGGCGGTGGAGATGTTGCCCAGGGTGGAGCCGCCGGGCAGGTCCGCCCGGTTGCTGTAGCGCTGCACCGGCACCGCCGCCTCCCGGCAGACCTGGCGGAACAGGGCGTCGGAGAGGGCGTCGGTGGTGTAGCGCTGGTTGGCGTTGTACTTGATGACCACGCCGCCGTTCAGCACCGGGAAGTCCCGCTTGTCCGCGTACTCCGGGTGGGCGGGGTGAACGGCGTGGGCGTTGTCCGCCGACACCAGGAAGCTCTCCGCCACCGCCGCGAGGTGGCCCTCCCGGTCCCTGCCCAGGGCACCGCTGATCCGCTCCAGCGTGTCGGCCAGAAAGGTGGAGTCCGCCCCCTGCCGGGTGCCGCTGCCCACCTCCTCGTTGTTGAACACGCACAGCACCGGCACGCTCTCCCCCTCCTCCGCCGCCAGAAAGCCCCGGAGGCAGGCAAAGACGCACTGGAGATCGTCCAGCCGGGGGGCGGCCACCAGCTCCTCCTCCGTCCCCAGCAGCGTCCCCGGCGTCCGGGGATAGAGAAACAGCTCCGTGGAGAGGAGGTCCTCCTCCCCGACCCCCGCCGTCTCGGCGATCAGGCGGCGGAAGGCCCCCGGCTCCCCCAGGCCGAACAGGGGCAGCAGGTCCACGGCGGGGTCCAGCGCCGTGCCCTTATTCACGTTCCGGTCCATGTGGACGGCCACGCTGGGGATCACCAGCAGATCCCGGTCCACCTGCACCAGCCGGGACGCCAGGTGCGTCCCCTCCCGCACCAGGCACCGGCCCGCTACGGACAGGGGCCGGTCCAGCCAGGAGCGGTAAATCCCGCCGCCGTAGGGCTCCACCGCAAGGCGCACGCTCCCGCCGGGGGAGAGCAGCTCGCCCCCGTCCCGGAGCTTGAAGGTGGGGGAGTCACTGTGCCCAGCCCCAATCAGAAAGCCCCGGGCCGTCCCCCGGGGGACGCGGAAGGCCGCCAGGGTGGAGTCCCCCCGGATGACGAAGTACCGCCCTCCCGCCTCCAGACGCCAGGGCTGAAACTCCCACAGTTGCCGGTAGCCCGCCGCCTCCAGCGCCCTCCTCACATTCTCCACCGCGTGGTAACAGCTAGAGCTGCCGTCCAGAAAGTCCAGCAGCCGCCGGGAAAGGTCCTGTTCCATAGTCTCCTCCGTTTCTCCGCCCGAAGGCGGATAGTCTCTTCGCGGCGCGCTCCGCGCCGGGGAAAGGGCGGCTCAGCTCTGGATCCGGCCCTGCGCCCAGCGGAAGAGCTGCTCGGACATGCGGTCAAACTCCACCGGGCCGCCCCGCTTGAGGGCGAGGAAGGTCTCCATCACCGCCCGTTCCGCACCCTCCGCCACCGCAGGCAGCTCCGCCTGGCGCCCGGGATAGCGCCCCGTCTGCTGAAAGCAAATCGCCTGCACCACAAAGGACGCGGACTTGTACAGCCCCCGCAGCAGCGCCTCGTCCCGCTCATACAGCATATTATGGACGCAGCCGTGGTAGATATTACAGACCCCCAGCCGGATGGCCCGCTCCACGGCGGGGCCGTCAATCCGCGGCAGCAGCGCCGCAAGGCTGCCCTGCACCGGCTTCGTATCATAGTAGAACTGGAAGAGGTCCGACGCCTCCCAGCGCAGCAGCTCCTCCCGCCCCGAGAGGAACCCGCAGATGCGCTCCCGGTGGGGGAGCGTGTCCAGCAGGCGGTGATAGGTCCGGATGTCCGCGCAGGACAGCTCGTCCAGAATCACCACCGGGTCGATGTCGCTGGCCTCGGTGGCCTCGCCGCGCCCATAGCTCCCCTGTAGGCCCACAAAGTAAATCCTGTCGCCGAAGGTCTCCCGCAGCCCCCGCAGAAAGCCGTCCATCCACGTGTGCAGTTCGATCATTTTCTTCCTTCCTCCATGTTCCGCTGCCGAAAGCCCCCGCTTTGCCGCGGGCGTGCCCGGCCTCTCCCCTCTCCAGTTTGCCGTGCCCCAAGGTCTTTGGAGCACCCGGCCCCCGCCGCGGACCAGTCCGCAGCGGGGGCCTTTCCTGTTCCCTCAGGGATGGTGGTAAATTCTTTTCTCCAGGGCGAAAATCCGGCCGCTGAAGGCGCCCTCCGGCACCTCCGCCAGGGTCTCCCGGTAAATCTCCATGCGGCTGTCAATGAGGTCGATACAGGAGAGCAGCTCGCTCTCCGCACACACCGGCCGCACCGCCGCGCCGAAGTCCGGCTCCCCGTGGTGGGAGAGGATCATGTGCTGGAGCAGCACCGACTTCTCCTCCGGCACGCCGGCCTCCTCCGCCGCCCGGGCCACCGCCTGGGCGCCCATCACCAGATGGCCCAGCAACTGGCCCTTCACGGAGTAGTCCGTCACCAGCCCCAGCTCCGAGCAGGTGAACTCCTCCTCCTTGGCAAAGTCGTGGAGCAGCGTCCCCGCCAGCAGCAAATCCCGGTTCACCACGCCGCCGTACTGCCCCGCCAGGAAATCCGCCAGGCGCAGCATGTACACCGTGTGCATCAAAAGGCCCCCCACAAAGCTGTGGTGGACGCTCTTGGCGGCGGGCAGGGTGCGAAGCGCCCCGGCGCGGCGGTCCAGCAGCAGGCGGCACACCGCCCGGTAGTCCCCGTCGGCCATGGAGTCCACCAGCGCCTCCACCTCCCGGAAGGCGGCCTCCAGGTCCACGGGGGCCGTGGGCACCAGGGCGCTCCGGTCCACCGGGTCCCCCGGCTCCGCCAGGCGGATGCGGTCAATGACCAGCTGGAGGCTGCCCCGGTACTCAGACACCGCGCCCCGGACCTTCACCACCTTCCCCTCCTCCGGCGTGGAGACGGGGCCGGCGTAGTCCCAGGCCTTGGCCTCGATGGCGCCGTCCTTGTCGCACAGCACGGCGCTGAGGAAGGGTTTGCCGTTGGCGCTGCTCTTCACCGCGGCGCTTTTCAGGATGTAAAATCCCTCCACCCCGTCGCCGGGGCGCATGTCGGAAATGGGCTTGTTGTATTCCATAGCTTCCTCTCATCTCCGGTCCGGCAGGAACCGCAGGGTTCCCGCCCGCCGGCTTTCATTCAGGTCGATCAGCCGCTGGTTGGCGCTGCCCCGGAAGCGGAGGGAGATGTCCTTCAGCTCCTCCACATACCGGCCGTCCACCAGCACGTCCAGAAGGGACAGCAGCTCCTCCGTCGCCTCGCAGCGGGGATGGCCGCCCCCCGCAGTCAGCTCCTCATAGGTGAAGCCGGAGAAGCCCCAGATGGTCTTTTCCGGATACGCCGCCCGGACCCGGCGGAGGAAGGGCAGCAGCGCCCGCTGGTTCTCCGGCTCGAAGGGCTCGCCCCCCAGCAGCGTCAGGCCGCTGATATAGCCGGGGGCCAGCAGCTCCAGCAGCCGCTCCTCCGTCTCCCCGGTGAAGGGCTGGCCGTAGGCAAAGTCCCAGGTCTGGGGCTGAAAGCAGTTTTTGCAGCGGTTCGTGCAGCCGGAGACGAACAGTGTCACCCGGACGCCCTCGCCGTTGGCGATGTCGCAGTCCTTGATCTCACCGTAGTACATGGCGCGCGCTCACAGGTGCAGAACCCGGTCCCGGATCTCCTGGGTCCGGCCCTGGTTCCAGAACTGGGTGCCGATGTAGCCGCAGGTCCGCCGGGCCACGTTCATCTTGTCCTGGTCCGTGTTGCCGCACTTGGGGCACCGCCAGATCAGCTTGCCGCTCTCCTCCGCGATCTGAATCTCCCCGTCCCAGCCGCAGACCTGGCAGTAGTCGCTCTTGGTGTTCAGCTCGGCGTAGATGATGTTGTCGTAGATGAACTTCATCACCTGGAGCACCGCCTCCAGGTTGTTCTGCATGTCCGGCACCTCCACGTAGCTGATGGCGCCGCCGGGGGACAGGTGCTGGAACTGGGCCTCGAATTTCAGCTTGTCGAAGGCGTTGATGTTCTCCGAGACGTGGACGTGATAGCTGTTGGTGATATAGCCCTTGTCGGTGATGCCCTCGATGACGCCGAACCGGCGCTGGAGGCACTTGGCGAATTTATAGGTGGTGGACTCCAGCGGCGTGCCGTAGAGGGAGAAGTCGATGTTGTGCTCCGCCTTCCAGGCCCGGCAGGCATCGTTCATCCGCTCCATGACGCTGAGGGCAAAGGGGGTGGCGGCGGGGTCCGTGTGGCTCTTGCCGGTCATGTACTTCACGCACTCGTAGAGGCCCGCATAGCCCAGGGAGATGGTGGAGTAGCCGCCGTAGAGCAGCTTGTCGATGGTCTCCCCCTTCTTCAGCCGGGCGCAGGCGCCGTACTGCCACAGAATGGGGGCCACGTCGGAGGGCGTGCCCTTGAGCCGCTGGTGGCGGCACAGCAGCGCCCGGTGGCACAGCTCCAGCCGCTCGTCGAAAATCCGCCAAAACTTCTCCTCGTCCCCGCCGGAGCTGAGGGCCACGTCCGGCAGGTTCAACGTGACCACGCCCTGGTTGAACCGGCCGTAATACTTGGGCCGGTTGGTCTCCGGGTCCACATAGGGGGTGAGGAAGCTGCGGCAGCCCATGCAGGTGTAGCAGTGGCCCTCCCCGTTCTTGTCAATTTTCAGCTCCAGCATCTTCTTTTCGGAGATGTAGTCTGGCACCATGCGGCGGGCGGTGCACTTGGCCGCCAGCCGGGTGAGATACCAGTAGGGGGCATCCTCCCGGATGTTGTCCTCCTCCAGCACGTAGATCAGCTTGGGGAAGGCGGGGGTGATCCACACGCCCTCCTCATTTTTCACGCCCTGGTAGCGCTGCTCCAGCGTCTCCTCGATGATCAGCGCCAGGTCCCGGCGCTCCTGGTCGTCCCGCGCCTCCCCCAGGTACATGAACACGGTGACGAAGGGGGCCTGCCCGTTGGTGGTCAGCAGCGTCAGCACCTGGTACTGGATGGTCTGGACGCCCCGGCGCACCTCGTCCCGCAGGCGGGCCTCCACCAGCTCGGAGAGCTTGTCCGCGCCGATCTCCACGCCGATGGCCACCATCTCCTGCTCCACCACCTTGCGGATCTTCCGCCGGCTCACGTCCACAAACGGGGCCAGGTGGGCCAGGGAGATGGACTGGCCGCCGTACTGGTTGGAGGCCACCTGGGCGATGATCTGGGTGGCGATGTTGCAGGCGGTGGAGAAGCTGTGGGGCCGCTCGATGAGGGTGCCGGTGATGACGGTGCCGTTTTGCAGCATGTCCTCCAGGTTCACCAGATCGCAGTTGTGCATGTGCTGGGCGTAGTAATCCGAGTCGTGAAAGTGGATGATGCCCTCCTTGTGGGCCTCCACAATGTCCTTGGGCAGCAGCAGCCGCTCGCTCAAATCCCGGGAGACCTCGCCGGCCATGTAGTCCCGCTGGGTGGAGTTCACCACCGGATTTTTGTTGGAGTTCTCCTGCTTGGCCTCCTCGTTGCAGCACTCGATGAGGCTCAGAATCTTCTCGTCGGTGGTGTTGCTGCGGCGGACCAGAGAGCGGGTGTAGCGGTAGGTGACGTAGTTCTTCGCCACCTCGTAGGCGCCGTGGGCCATGATCTGGACCTCCACCAGGTCCTGAATCTCCTCCACCGAGGGGGAGCGGTTCATTTTCAGGCAGCTCAGCTCCACAAACTCCGCAATCCGCTGAATCTGCATGGGCGTCATCCGGGCGGACTCCTCCACGCTCCCGTTGGCCTTGGTGATGGCGGAGATGATCTTTTCAATGCCGAAGACAACCTCGGTCCCGTTGCGCTTGATGACTTTCATGCAAATTCCCCCTGTATGTTTTTCTGTGACAGCGCCACAATATATTCGGTTTCATTCCCAGTATAATGCACAAGATGTTGTGCATCAAGTGACATTTGCCACTATCCGCGAAAAAAGCGGCGGCGCCCGCCGGCCACGCGCAAGTCACCATTCTGCCAAACTCCCGCCGGAAAGTCCATAGGGATTTTTCACAGAAAACGCCGGAAATCCGGCCGCTCCCTTGGCCGCGGAAACCTGGGTCTGGCGTTTTTCCGGCGGAGGGGGTACAATCAGCAGAAGAGAGGAGGGAGACCGGCGGTCTCCCTCCCCGGAATGGCCTCAGCGGCGCTCCAGCTCCCGGCGGACGGCTTTTGCCAGCAGCTCCTGCCCCTCGGGGGAGCGGAGGACCTCCGTCACCGTGGCGCGGACCATGTCCTGAAAGGACTTGCTCTTCAGGAAGGCCGCCAGCATCGGGCCGTCCTCCCGCCCGCCGGCGGACTGGGCCACCGTCTGGGGCGCCGCGCTCCGGCGGGGCGCCGGGGCGGGTGCGGGGGCGTCGTCGGAGAAGGACGAGTTCAGCCAATTCTCCATCTGGGTGCGGTCGTCGCTCTCCCCCCGGAGGTAGAACAGCGACACGCCGAAAAAGGACGCCAGCTTCTTCTGCTGGTCCTGGCTGGGCGTCTGACGGCCGGTTTCAAACTTTTCCGCCGCGCTCTTGGGCAGGCCCAGAGCGGCGGACAACGCGGGGCGGCTCAGCCCCTTTTCCGTGCGGAGCGCTTCAATGCGCTGTGCCATTGTGACCATAGGAAAACCTCCTGTGTAAAACGGATATCCTGCGCGGCCCCGGGCCGCGGACAGTTTGCTCAATAGATGGTATTATAGCGCAGAACCCCGGCGGACAAAAGGGGATTTTGAAAAAAAGATGGAGGCGCACCGTGTACTGGAACAGCCTGAACGAGGATTGCAGACGGAGATACGGCGGCAAGGTCTACAAGCTGGCCCTGTCCTCCGGCTGCTCCTGCCCCAACCGGGACGGCACCCTGGGCACCCGGGGCTGCATCTTCTGCGACGGCGCCGGGGCCTTTGCGGAAACGGGCGATATTCCCGCCCAGCTGGCCGCGGCCAAGGCCCGGGTGGCGGCAAAGGCGGGGCCGGACGCCCGCTACGTCGCCTACTTCCAATCCTTCACCAACACCTATGCCCCGGCGGACCGCCTCCGGGCGCTGTACGCCGCCGCCGCGGCGCCGCCGGAGGTGGTGGCGCTGTCCGTGGCCACCCGGCCGGACTGCCTGCCGGAGGAGGTCCTCACCCTCCTGGCGGAGCAAAACCGCGTCAAGCCGGTGTGGGTGGAGCTGGGCCTTCAGACCATCCACCCCGCCTCCGCCGCCTACCTCCGCCGGGGGTACGATCTTCCGGTTTTCGACGAGGCGGTCCGGCGCCTGACGGACATGGGCATCGCCGTGGTGGTCCACCAGATCCTGGGCCTCCCCGGGGAAACCCAGGCGCAGATGGCGGAAACCGCCCGGTATATCGGCGCCTCCGGCGCCTGGGGCGTCAAGTTCCACCTGCTCCATGTCCTCCGGGGCACGGACCTGGCGGCGGACTGGCAGGCGGGCCGCTTCCGCACGCTGGAACTGGAGGCGTATATCGCGGCCCTGGAGGAGTGCCTGCGGAACATCCCCCGGGAGACGGTGGTCCACCGCCTCACCGGCGACGGCGCCAAGCGGGACCTCCTCGCGCCGCTGTGGAGCGGCGACAAAAAGCGGGTGCTGAACGCCATCCGCGCCGCCTTTGTGCGGGACGATGTGGAGCAGGGCAGCGCCCTTGCGCCGCGCTTGTAAAAATTTCCGGCAAAAAGCAAGCATATTCCCCCTCTTTCGAGTCAAACTATGCTCGCGATACCCAGTGAACCCAAACACAAAAAATGATTTGATGAGAAGGAGAACACCATTATGTCTAGCAAGAACAACAACAAGATCAACGTTCCCGAGGCCCGTGCCGCTATGGATAAGTTCAAGATGGAGGCCGCTTCCGAGGTTGGCGTCAACCTGAAGGAAGGCTACAACGGCGACCTGACCTCCCGCGAGGCCGGCTCCGTCGGCGGCCAGATGGTCAAGAAGATGATCGAGTCCTACGAGAAGTCCCTGTAACTTCCCGCTGGAACAAACGGGGGACCGGCTGTGCGCCGGTCCCCCGCATTTTACTGTTTTCGCGCCTGCTCCGCCAGCAGGTCCGCCAGGGTGTAGCGGTCGATATACTCATTCACCACCGCGTAAAGCCCCGTCCAAAAATCCAGGGTGGCGCACTCGCCGCACCGCTGGCACCGGTTCTCCGGCCCCTCCAGGCAGGCCACAGGCGCCAAATTCCCCTCCGTCAGCCGCAGGATGCTCCCCACGGTGTACGCCTCCGGCGCCTTCACCAGGCGGTATCCCCCCTGGGCGCCCCGACCGCTGTGCAGCAGCCCCGCCTTGGAGAGCAGCCCCGCGATCTGCTCCAGATACTTCACGGAGATCTCCTGCCGGGCCGCCGCATCCTTCAAGGAGACGTATCCCTCCCCGTCGTGGGATGCAATATCCATCATCAGCCGCAGGGCGTAGCGCCCCCGGGTTGAAATCTTCATCGTGCCACCCCCTTGTTCTCCTATTTTGCCATAGGAAATCTGGGATTTCAAGTATTTCCCGCCGGGAATTGACACCAGCGGCCTTTTTTTATATAATTGTATCAGTTTCCGGAAGGTGAAAATTCTTCTCAAGAAATGAAAGGAGCACGGTACATGGATTACGCAAAGGAATCCCTGCGTCTGCACTACGAGTGGAAGGGAAAGCTGGAGATGACCCCCCGGGCGGCGGTGGACTCCAAGGAGGCCCTGTCCCTGGCCTACACCCCCGGCGTGGCGCAGCCCTGCCTGGAAATCCAGAAGGACGCCAGCAAGAGCTACGAGCTGACCCGGCGCTGGAACACGGTGGCGGTGGTCACCGACGGCACCGCCGTTCTGGGCCTGGGCGATATCGGCCCCGAGGCGGGCATGCCCGTGATGGAGGGCAAGTGCGTGCTGTTCAAGGCCTTCGGCGGCGTGGACGCCGTGCCCCTGTGCGTGCGCAGCAAAGAGGTGGACGACATTGTGAACACCGTGGCGCTGCTGGCGGGCTCCTTCGGCGGCGTGAATCTGGAGGATATCTCCGCTCCCCGGTGCTTTGAGATCGAGCGGAAGCTGAAGGAGCGGTGCGACATCCCCATCTTCCACGACGACCAGCACGGCACCGCCGTCATCACCTTGGCGGGCCTCACCAACGCGCTGAAGGTGGTGGGCAAGCAGCCCGGGGATGTCCGGGTGGTCATCAACGGCGCCGGCGCGGCAGCCGTGTCCATCACGAAGCTACTGCTGTCCGCCGGTTATCCGGACATCACCCTCTGCGACCGCCACGGCGCCATCTACGCCGGACGGACGGCGGGGATGAACTGGATCAAGGAGGAGATGGCCCAGTGCACCAACCGGGACCGGCGCCCCGGCACCCTGGCGGAGACGCTGGCAGGGGCCGACGTGTTCATCGGCGTGTCCGCCCCCGGGGTGGTCACCACGGAGATGGTCGGGACCATGGCCAAGGACGCGGTGCTCTTTGCCTGCGCCAACCCCACGCCGGAAATCTTCCCCGACGACGCCCGGGCCGGCGGCGCCGCCGTCATCGCCACGGGCCGCAGCGACTATCCCAACCAGATCAACAACGTGCTGGCCTTCCCCGGCATCTTCCGCGGGGCGCTGGACGCCCGGGCCTCCGACATCAACGACGCGATGAAGATCGCCGCCGCCAAGGCCCTGGCGGCGCTGATCTCCGATGAGGAGCTCTCCGCCGACTGCATCATCCCCGCGGCGTTCGACCCCCGGGTGCGGGACGCGGTGGCCGCCGCCGTGAAGCAGGCCGCCTACGACTCCGGCGTGGCCCGCACCTGAAAGCCCCTCCCAACAGGACGGCAGCACTGCCGTCCTGTTTTTTCCTCTTTTCACTCATCGCGGAGTTTTTTTGCACCGTTTCCACCGTTTCCGTCGTATACCAGGTAAAGGAGGTGGCGTTATGACAGACCAGGAGCTGCTGGCCCATTTGAAGCACCGGCCGGAACAGGCCATGGCGGAGCTGATGGACCGCTACGCACCCCTGGCGGCGGCCATTGCGGGCCGTGTCCTGCCGGGCCGGGGGCCGGACATCGAGGAGGTGGCGGCGGACACCATGATCCGCCTGTGGCAGTCCGGCGGAGCGCTGCGGCCGGAGACGCTGCGGGGCTTCGTCATCACCACCGCCCGGAATCTGGCCATCGACCGCTGGCGGATCCTGCGGCGGCGGGCGGAGGTGCCCCTGTTCGACAACGACGCCGGCGACTCCGCCTTTTTGGAGCAGGAGGCCCTGGGCCGGGTGCTGGCGGAGCAGATCCGCGCCCTCTCCCCGCCGGATGGGGAGATCTTCCTCCGCCACTACCTGCTGCTGGAGACGGCGGCGGAGATCGGCCGCCGCTTCGGCCTGACGGAATCCGCCGTCCGCGCTCGGCTCCACCGGATGCGGACCACGCTGCGAGAGGAGGTCCCGCGATGAAGGAATGGTATGAACTGACCAACGAATTGGAGACGGACACGCCGCCTCTGGACGAAATAAGCAGCGCACGCATCCGCGGCCGTGTCCGGTCCGCCCTGCCCCGCCGCAGGCACTGGCGCGTGGCGGCGGCCATCGCGGCGGTGCTGGTCCTCTCCGCCTGCGGCTACGCCGTGGCCACCGGCCAGTTTTCCAGCTGGTTTTGGAACGTAGCCGCCGACCCCCGGGCGCCGGAGGGGTCCGAGGACCTGCTCTCCCGCATGGGCACCGTCATCGACCAGAGCCAGACGGCGGACGGCACCACCGTGACGCTGGAGGGGGCGCTGTGGGACGGGGACTATCTGATGCTGTCCCTGTCCCTCTCCGGCGACAACTCAGACCTCCGGTACTGGTCCTCCGTCTCCACGGAGGACTCCTGGCTCCGCAGCTCCGACGCCCAAATCGAGCGGGAGTTCCGGGAGCAGTATCCCGATCTCACGGACCAGGAGCTTCAAGAATATCTGGAATTTTACCACACCTGGAACCGCTCTATGGACCTCTCCCTGCTCTGGAACCGCCAGGGGGAGACCGACACCTGCTCCCTTCAGATTCAGCGGGAGTACACCGCCCAGGCCGACGAGGCAGAGCTGCATCTCCACCTGGAGAATCTGACCATTCAGGACACCACCCTCCCCGGCCCCTTTGACTTCACCTTCACCGTGGAGCGCAAGCCCCTCCGGGCGGATTACACCGGCGATGCGGTTCTCCAGCCGGAGGAGGGTCCCGCCCTGCGGGTCACCGGCGTCACCGTGACCGCCTTCCAGGTGACGGTGGACTTCGAAACCCTGGAGGCGGTGCCGGAGGACTACACGCTTCCGGTGGCGGGTCCTCTGCGGGACAGCGACGGACAGGAGGTTGGCTCCGCCAGCGGCTACAGAGGGCGGCTGGAGCATCTGGAGGACGGGCGCATCCAGGGCTCTGCCAGCCAGGGCCCCTTCCGCACGGTGGTGGACCCCGCCGCCGTGGAGGCGGTGTGTATCGGCGGCACGTGGCTGGAGCTCTCCCAACTCACCCCGGCAGAATCCTGAACGGCAGAGACCCCGGCAGCGGAAAACCGCTGCCGGGGTCTCTCTCTTATTCCCGCCTGCCCAGGGCGATCACCAGCTCCCCGTCCCGCCAGGAGACCCGGGGCCGCCGGAACACCGGGGGATGCGGCTCCGGGTTCTCCTCCGGAATCCGCTCCTGCCGGAACACGGAGAGGGCCAGTCCGATCAAGGCCATCGTCACCACCGTGTGGAGGTTCCCCACCAGCAGGGGAAAGGACGCGCTGATGAGCACCAGGCCCAGGTTCAGCACCACGCTGCACAGCCCCTGGAGCCCCAGGGTCAGCACCACGGCCACTGCCACCATCCGTCCCAGCTGGTTCTGCTGGCGCAGGGCCTTGACCAGCAGCCACGCCACCAGCGCTCCAAAGGCCGCCAGCAGCAGCAAAAAGGGCAGCCAGCCCAGGGCGTGGATCAGCGTGGTCAGCAGGAAGTCGCTCCCCCCCGCCGGAATCACGTCCCAGTAGCCGTATCCGGCAAAGGTCCCCTCCAGGACGCCCTCGCCCAGCCAGTTGGCGCCCTCCAGGGCGGAGCGGACGGTCAGGGCCTGATAGCCCGCCCCCAGCGGGTCCAGCTCCGGGTGCAGCAGCAGCCGGAACCGCTGGGCCCCGAACCCGCCGAAAAACAGCCCGCCGGCGGCAACCGCCGCCACCCCTGCCGGAAGCAGCATGGAGAGCCGCCGTCCGGCGCCGAACCAGTCCCGCCAGCCCGCCACCTCCAGCAGACACAGGCCGGTCACCGCCAGCACCGCCATGCCCAGCACATACGGCGCCAGCAGTCCGATGCACGCCAGGGGCACGCCGCCCCCGATGGCCGCCAGCAGGCCCTTCACGCCCCTTCCCCGCCAGAGATACACCCAGGCGGCGTACACCACCGGATAGAACAACACCACATACCGGGTGAAGTAGGAGGCGTAGTTCACCCGCGGCGACAGCCACAGGGACAGCAGCCCCGCCGCCAGGGCCGCGACGTACAGCGCCCTGCCGTGGCGGCCCAGGAAGGTGTAGTCCAGAAAATACGCGCCCAGGAACACCGCCGTCCCCTGGAGCAGCGCCAGCACCGTGGGCTCCGGCCGGACGCCCCCATACACCACGCCCCGGGTGAGCCACACCCGCAACAAGCCGCAGGCCAGCGCCAGCAGCCACACAAACGCCAGCAGGCCCCACTGGGGCCGGGGCCGGTGGACCCGGTCCAGCTCCGTGCCCACGGCCACCGGGTCCCCCATCTGCCGCAGGGCCTCCGCCTGGGCGGCCTCCTCGTCCAGCCCCGCCGCCGCGCAATCGTCCCGCTGGTCCATCAGGTGGGTCCGCAGCTCCCGCAGCAGCACCGGCCGGGCCCGCCGCCAGCGAATCTGCTCCCCCGCCGCCGCCAGATACGCTGCAAAACGCTCAGGCAAGACAGGCACCCCCCTCCAGCACCCGGAGCACCGCCCCGGCATAGGCCCGCCACTCCGTCTCCTTCTCCTCCAGCTGCCGCCGGCCGCTGTCCGTCAGGTGGTAGTACCGCCGGGGCCTGGTTTCGGCGGCGGACTCCCAGGCGGTGATGAGCCCCTTTTGCTCCAGACTGTGCAGCAGGGGGTACAGCGTCCCCGCCTTCAGCTCAAAGGTCCTGTCCGACCGGCGGCGGAGCTCCTCAATCATCTGGTAGCCGTACTTGTCCCCGTCTGCCAGCAGCTTCAGCAGCAGCAGCGACGTGCTGCCCGCCAGCAGGGTCTTGTCAATGGACATCCGCAATCCCTCCGTTTGTATCGAGTGTCTATATATTATATCGACATCCGATATATGTCAAGGAAAATCTTCCCCGCCCGCAGCGCGCTGCGGGCGGGGAGAGGTGTCAGCGGACCTCCGCGCGGTAAACGGTGTGCCGGTCCACGGTGTCCATATTCAGCGCCAGGCCCAGGCCCGGGCGGTCTGGAATGGTGTAGCAACCGTCCCGGAAGGGATAGGGCTCCTGGATCAGGTCCTCCCGGAAGGCGCTGGGGTTGATGTCGTATTCCAGCATGTAGTGGCGGCGGGTGGTGGCCATCAGGTGCATGTTGGCGGTCATGCAGATGATGGAGGACCAGGAGTGGGGGGCGAACACCCGCTCCTCCAGGTCGATCAGCGTCATGATCCGGCGCATGTTGGTGGGGCCGCCCACCCGGCACACGTTGGGCTGCACAAAGTACACGCCGGCGTCCATCAGCTCCCGGAAGCCGTAGAGGGAGGACTCGTTCTCCGATCCCGCCAGGGGGATGCGGGTCTGCCGGGCCAGGGTCCGGTAGGACTGGGGGCTGTTGAGCTGGAAGGGCTCCTCCAGAAACTTCACCCCCAGCTCCTCCAGATAGGGCAGGTACGCATAGGCCCGCAGGATGTCCCAGGTGCAGTTGGCGTCCACCATCAAGTCCGTCTCCGGCCCCAGGTGCTCCCGGGCAAAGCGGACCCGGGCGACGTCCTGCTCCAGGGTCAGCGTGGGCTTGCCCACCTTCATCTTGTAGCCCCGGAAGCCCATCCGCTTCGTCAGCTCCAACTCCGCCTCCATGCCCAGCAGCCCGTCGGGGTTCTCCCCGGGCAGGCCGTAGTACATGCCGCCGCTGGCGTAGGCGGGGATCACGCTGTGGTGCCCGCCCCACAGCCGGTAGCAGGGCAGCCCCGCCGCCTTTCCGGCGATGTCCCACAGGGCGATGTCGATGCCGCTGATGGCGTGCATGTGAATGCCCACCCGGCTGTGCTGGATGTGCATGTAATACATCTCGTCCCAGATGGCCTGGATGTCCAGCGGGTCCTTGCCGATGAGGGCGGGGCCCAGCTCTTTCTCCAGCACCGCCACCACGCTGGAAGGCGGGCCGCCGGGGTAGTCCGACTCCCCGATGCCCACGATGCCCGCGTCCGTGGCGATCTGGACCACGATGCAAAAGCGGTTGTTGTACACCTGGTTGGCACTGGCGGAGGACATCCAGAACGCCTGTTGATACTCCATGCAGTGAATGGTCAAGCCTGTGATTTTCAAGCCCGCGCCTCCTTTACATAATGATGGACAGGGGAACCGTGATGACCTGGGGGAAGAAAGACAGCACCAGAATCACCGCCACCTCCGCCGCCATGAAGGGCAGGGCGCCCCGCACAGCCTCGGCGATGCTGATTTTGGAGATGCCGCTGCCCACATAGAGCACGGTGCCCACCGGCGGGGTGATGAGGCCGAAGGTCATGGTGATGATGGAGAGGATGCCGAAGTACTCCAGATTCACCCCCGCCGCCTTCACCAGCGGCAGCATCACCGGCACCAGGATCATGATGATGGGCACAATGTCCAGCACCATGCCGAACAGGATGAACAGCAGCTGGCAGCAGATCACCAGCAGCACCGGGTGGGCCACCAGGCCGTGGAAGGAGCTGACCAGCTCCTTGGAGAGGTTGCTGGCGGTGATGATCCAGGAGACCGTCAGCGAGCCGCCCACGATAAAGAGGACCTTGCCCGTGGAGCGCACGGTGTCCAGCAAAATTCCCGGCAGGTCGCTGGGCCGCAGGCCCTTGTAGACGAACATGCCCACCACCAGCGCGTAGGCGCAGGCGATGGCCCCGGCCTCCGTGGGGGTGAAGATGCCGCCCCGCAGGCCCACAATGATGAACAGGGGCAGGATCAGCGCCGGGATGGCCTGGCGGAAGATGCGCCATTTCTCCGCGGAGGGAATGGTGCTGGGGTCCGCCTGCAGCCCGTCTTTCCGGGCGGTGAAAAACCAGGTGATCATCAGCGCGCAGCCCAGGAGGATGCCCGGAACCAAACCGCCCATGAACATGCGGCTGATGGAGGCGCCGCTGACCACGCCGAAGAGGATGAAGCCGATGCTGGGCGGGATGATGTTGGCGATGATGGCCGAGGAGATGACGATGCCGGTGGACCGGCCCTTGCTGTACCCCCGCTCGCTCATCATGGGGATCAGCACGCCGCCCAGGGCGGCGGTGTCCGCCAGGGCGCTGCCGCTGAGGCCGGCAAAGATCATGCTGGCCAGGATGGACACATAGCCCAGTCCCCCGCGGAAGCGGCCCACCCAGATGTACACCACGTCCACGATCTTCCGGGTGATGCCTCCTTTGTTCATCAGCTCGCCCGCCAGCATGAAGAAGGGCACCGCCAGCAGCGAGAAGCTGTTGATGCCGCCGATGAACTGCTGCACCACCAATTGGGAGGTGAAGAGGCCCTTGGAGGCCATCAGCACCACCGCGCTGACGATCAGCGAGAAGGCCACCGGCACCCCCACCAGCAGCGGGATGAACAGCGAGAGCAGAAACAGCATCAGCACGGCGTGTCCCCCCCTTCCTCCGCACCCAGGTGCAGTCCGCAGTCCTCCAGCAGATGGCCCAGCAGATAGAGCAGGCTGAAAAAGCAGGACGCCAGCATCAGCCCGTAGGGCAGCCAGGAGGGCATTCCCATGGCGGGGGTGGTGTTCTCCCAGTTCAGCAGCATCATCTGCCAGCTTCCCCGGATCAGCACCGCCATCACCGCCAGCATCACCGCGTCCTGCACAATCTGCATCCCCCGCAGCACCGGCTTAGGCGCTGCGTTGGTGAGCAGGTCCACGCAGAAGTGGCCCCGCAGATGGGTCACCTCCAGCACGCCCAGGATGATGACCGCCATCAGCGCGTAGCGGGCGCCCTCCTCGGACCAGGCAAAGCCCGTGCCGAAAACATAGCGCATGATGACGTTCAGGAAGACCAGGGCAAAGGTGACCACCAGTGCCAGCACCGCCAGCCAGGCCGTAACCCGGTCCACCCATTTGAAAACCGTTCGAATCGCTCTCATGATACGCTCCGCTCAGACGCCGTCACGACAGGGCCCGGATGGCCGTCACAATGCCCTCCACCTCGGGGCACTTGGCGTACATATCCGCATACATGGAGGCCGTGGCGTCGATCATCTCCTGCTTGAAGGCCGCGGAGGGCTCATAGACCTCGATGCCGCCCTCCTGGGCCATAAAGTCCAGATCCTCCTGGGCCTGATCCTTGGCGCTGTCCCAAATCCGGGCGGCGGTCTCGTCGATCACCCCGTCCAGAATGCCCTGGAGCTCACTGTCCAGAGAGTTGTAGAAATCGCTGCCCACGCACAGGAACAGGCAGGTGAACACGTGGTTGGAGACCATCAGGTAATCCTGAATCTCATACCAGCCCTGGGTGCGGATGGTGGAGGGGGGATTCTCCTGTCCGTCGATGACCTTCTGCTCCAGGGCGGAAAAGACCTCCGTCATCGCCATGGGGGTGACGGCGCAGCCCAGGCAGTTGCCGATGTTCACCATGACCTCCAGGTTGGGCATCCGCAATTTCAGCCCCTTCATGTCCGCCAGGCTCTCCACCTTGCGGTTCAGGGTCATCACCCGGAAGCCGTCGGGGACGATGCCGTTGACGGTGAAGCCCAGGGACCCCACGTCGCCGATGAGCTGCTGGCCATAGTCCCCCTCGTACAGCGCCTGGCGGGCCTGGTCGAAGTCGCTGAAGAGGAAGGGGAGCTGGAAGGTGGCCACGGAGGGAATCCGGTCCTGGAAAATGGTGCCCACCACGCCCATCTCATAGGTGTTGTTCCGAAGCCCCTCATAAATCTGCTCCTCGGTAGCCAGCGTGGAGTTGGGGTACAGCTCCACCAGCAGCCGGCCGCCGGAGCGGCTCTCCAGCTCCGTCTTGAAGAAGTTCTCCAGGGTGTCCGTCAGGGGATGGCCCTCGGAATAGCAGTGGGGCAGCTTGATGGTGATGGGGTCGGCGGCAGGCGCCGCCGCAGAGCCGCCCTCCGCCGGGGCCGCTTCCTTCCCGCCGCAGGCGGCCAGGGAGAGAGCCATCGCCAGAGCCAGCAACAGCGCGCACATTCTTTTCATATCATTTCCTCCATTCCTGATCTCGACGCATCCACGTCTCCAAAGCGGTCACAATCACGAAAATCTCCGGAATGCCCCCGGGTGATTGCTACAATTTAACTATAACAGTCCACCCCGGTCAGGGTCAATCGCGGGCACGGTCACAAAAGGAACAATTTCAGACATTTTTTTCGCCGCCGCCTTGCGCCCGCGGCGGGAAATTGATATGATGAAAACAGCCGGTTTTCCCGTTCAACCGGGAAAAGTTCCCCAATTTTTTTCTGAAATCCCCCGTTTTACAAGTTTTTTCCGGGAAGTTTTCCCGCCCGCCCCGGTCCCCTCCCCCGACCGCGGACACAGTCCGGGCCTCCGGAGGGACGCCCCAGAATCGGACAATTTGCTCCCCCCGCCGGCAACGCCGCTTTGGAAAGGAGGACCGCCGCCGTGCAGCAGAAGATCAGCACTGCCATTTTGAACAGCAACCAGCCCCTGAACCGGCAGATCATCCGCATCGACGACCCCCATATGCGCCTCCACGTCTACTGGATTTTCCTGCGCTCCGGCCGCAGCGACATTCTGCTCTCCGAGCGGAACAAACACTCCTTTTACGAGCTGCAGCTCATGCTGGAGGGCTATATCCGCCAGAGTGCGGAGGTGGGCGGCTCCCTCCAGCTCTACACCGTGGAGCAGGGAAACTTCATGATCGTGCCGCCCAACCACTACCACCAGGTGATTGAGGCCTCCCAGACCGGCATCCGCTTTAGCGTGGCCTTTCAGATTGAGAGCACGGACCCCTATGTGCTCTCGGCGCTGGAGGAAATCCGCCGGATCGCCGTCTTCCCCGCCCCGGAGGCGGCGGACACCTATGTGGAGCTGATGCTGGCGGCGTCCCGGGGCGGCTCCCCCTGGGCCGCTCGGGAGATCTCCAATCTGCTGCAATGCCTGCTCCTCCGGCTGATGAACTCCGTGCTGCCCGAAGGCGGCCCCATCGCCCAGCGGGACATCAAGCCCGGCCGGGCCGCCCAGATGATGGCGGAGATCCAAACCTACATCGCCGACCACATCGGCGACGGCATCACGGTGGAGGACGTGGCCGCCAGCCTGAACCGCAGCTCCCGGCAGCTCAACCGCATCTGCCGCAGCCAGTCCGGAAAAACCCTGAACCAGCTCATCGGCGCGGAGAAGCTGAACTTCATCAAGGAGCTCATCGGCACCTCCACCCTCTCCTTCGCGGAGATTGCCGCCATGTCCGGCTTTTCCAGCGAGTACGCCCTGAACCGGTTTTTCAAGTATGCGGAGGGCTACACCCTGGGCCAGTACCGGCGGCTGGCCACCCTCTCGTGATCACTCCCCCGGCCCGGGCGGGACACGCCCTCCCACCCGCAAAGAGGAGCGGGACTGCAAAAGCAGTCCCGCTCCTCTTTGCGGCAGACGGCGCCCCGTTACGGCAGCCGGCCGTGGCAGATCTTTCCATCGACCATGGTGAGCTCCACCTTGGTCTTCAGAATATCGCTGGGGTCGATCCCAAACAGGTTCTGGTCCAGCACGATGATATCGGCCTTTTTCCCAGCCTCCAGGGAACCCGTCTCCTCCTCCCGGTAGTCCAGATAGGCCGAGCCGATGGTATAGGCCTTGAGCACCACCGGCAGGGGCAGACGCTGCTCCGGAATCCAGCCGTCCGCCGGCTGGTCGTTGCCGAAGCGGCGGGTCACCCCGCGGTATACGCCCAGCATGGGGTTGTAGATGACGGCGGGGCTGTCGGACCCGGCGGCCAGCCTTGCGCCGCTCTCCCAGAGGGAGCGGTAGTTGAAGCAGTACTTCTCCCGCTCCGGCCCCACCTTCTTGGGGTATACGTTGTCCGCGGCGGTGTCGCACCCCAGCGTGCAGTGGGCGGGGTGGATGTCCGCAATGACCTCCAGCTCGCGGAACCGGGGGATGTCCTCGGGGTGGATGCACTCGATATGGGCGATGGCGAACCGGGCGCCCTGGTTTCCGCCGCTCTCGCGGCACGCCTCCGCAATATTGAGACACGCTTTTACCGCGCCGTCCCCAATGCAGTGGACCCGGATGCGGAAGCCCTCCGCATTGGCCCGCAGCATCTGCGCCTTCATGTCCTCATAGTCCACCGGCAGCAGATTGCAGGTCTCGGGCATGTCGTGGTAGGGCTCGCACATCTCGGCGGTGTTGCTCATGATGGAGCCGTCGTACATGAACTTGAGGGTGGTGTACTTGAGATAGGGGTCGGTATACTTCTCCTGCAGCTCATGCACGATGCGCCAGTCCCCCTTCAGCAAACTGGCATACAGCCCCAGGGAGAACTTGAGGGTCAGGCCGCCCTCGGCGCGGATTTCCTCCAGAATGCGGAGCGGGTCCGTGTAATCAAAGGCCATGTCGCTGACGCTGGTGACACCCCAGCCGTTCAGCCGCTCGATCATCATCTTGACCCAGTTCTTTGCGAAGTCCCCGTAGTTGAGCAGGGCCGCCGTGGTCATGGCGCTGACGTAGTGCTGGCCGTACTCGTCCACGTAGCCGGTGAGCTCCCCCTGCTCGTCCCTGAAGTACTTGCCGCCCTTGGGGTCCGGCGTGTCCCGGTTGAGGTGGAACAGCTCCAGCGCCTTGGAGTTGAGCCAGCAGCCGTGCCCCTCAATCCGCTGAATCACCACGGGCCGGTCGGGGATCAGCCGGTCCAGGGAGGCTTTGGTGGGGTAGACGTAGGGCCACCGGGCCGGGTCGTAGTCATAGCCCATCACCACGGGCATGTCCGCCGGCAGGGTCTTGGCATACGCATAGACCATCTGCGCCGCCTCCTCCTCCGATCGGGAGGAGATAAGGTTCACGCCGTTGTCAATCTGCATGGTAAAGAACAGGTGCCCGTGGGAGTCGATGAAGCCGGGCATGATCATCCGGTCGCCGTAGTCCGCCACCCGGGTGTCCGGCCCCACGTACTGGGCGTACGCCTCGCCCTCGCCCACGGCCAGAATGGTGTCTCCCGCCACTGCGACAAACCCGGCAAAGGGCTCGTCTCTCACCGAGTCGAAAATATGGTTGCTCTTCAAAATAACCGTTGCAGTCTGTGCCATTTGCAATTCCTCCTTTGATTGGCCCGGCGGCCAGGATGATTGGGTGCGATGGACTAGACGATAAAGCCGAACACCAGATACAGCAGCGCGGAAAGCACCACCGGGATCACCGCCAGCGGCGTGACCGTCTCCGCGTAGTCGATGGTCTGGATATCCGTTGCAGAGGAGGCCATGATCACGGCATCCACATAGAAGCACACATGGCTGGAGAAGACCGTGCCGGAGACCACCGCCGCGCTGGTGAGGAAGGGGTTGGTCCCCAGGGCGAAGGCCAGCGGCAGCACGATGGGAAACAGGATGGCGGCCGTCTGCCAGAGAGAGCCGGTGGCATAGGTGATGAAGCAGGCGATGGCAAAGGTGATGACCGGCAGCAAAGAGGGGTTGAGGTAGGGCTGCACCGTCTCAATCACAAAGTTTGCAAGGCCCAGGCGCTCGTTGGCTTTCAGCAGGGTGAAGCAGATCAGCACCAGAATGGTGATGAACACCATGCTCTCCACGCCCTTCACGATGCAGTCGCCGAATTCGCTGGGCTTCATCAGCTTTTGGGGCAGGTACATGACGGCGCAGACCGCGATGCAGGCGAAGGCCGCCACAATCACGTCGCCGTTGATGATGGTGACCGCCACCAGCACCATGATGGGCAGGATAAAGTTGATGGCGCGGGGATTCTCCGGGACGTTGGCGGTCAGGTCCGCGGACTGGCCCTCCGCCTTTTGATGGTAGCTGGCGGGGAAGACGTCGCCGCCCTGTGCCCGCAGCTCCGCCTTTTTCATGGGCCCGTACAGGGGCAGGACCTTGAAGATGGTGAGCAGCACGCAGATCAGTGCGCACCAGGGATAAAACATGTAGGGAATGGACTGGATGTAGGCGCTCATGGCGCTGCCGTTGACCACCAACCCCTCCGCCTCGTCCAGCTGGGTCATGTAGACGCCCCAGGTGGAGATGGGGATCAGCACGCACACTGCCGCGCCGGTGGTGTTGATGACGTAGGCCAAAAACTCCCGGGAGATCTTGAACTTGTCCGTGACGTTGCGCATGGAGACGCCGATGGCCAGGTTGTTCAAATAGTCGTCCACAAAGATGACAACGCCCAAAAAGAAGGTGACCAGCAGCGATTTGGTGCGTGAATTTGCCAGCTTGGTGCCAATGTTGGAAAACCCGATGGCGCCGCCCGACCGCTCGAACAGCGCGATGATGATGCCGAAGACCGCCAGCAGCAGAATGAACCACACCTGCTCCGCGATGACCTCCTGCAAGGCAGCGTACCAGGCAAAGAAAAAGTTCCCCTTCTCCAGGATGATGAAGCCCAGCAGGCTTCCGAAAATGAAGCTCTCCAGCGTCCGTTTGGTGGTCAGCGCGAGAATGATGACCACCGCCATGGGAAGCAAGGAAATGATACCGTAGTGATCCATAACTACCTCCTATTCATTTGTTTGCTCTCGTTGTCGTCCGTTTCCGATGCGCGTCTCCCTCCCCTGTCGATCGAACTGGGCGGCCCCGCCGCCGCATTGTGACTCCATATCAAAAATACCGGTATCTTTTGAAGGCAGTATCATACAGTTCCGCAAAAAAGGTGCAAAAACCTTGCTTTTTCCGCGGAGATGCTCTATAAGTAGAAGAAAATCTCCCTCAGGTGCGCAGGCGCTCCTGCCGGAAGTGGCGGCGGGCCAGCAGGCCCGTGACCACCAGGCACAGCGCCTCCGACACCAGCGGGCTGTTCCAGATGCCCGCCTCCCCGAACAGCGCGGCCATGAGCAGAAGCGAGAGGGTGATGATGACCAGGCCCCGGCCAAGGGAGATGGCCAGGGAGTAGCGGGGGCGCTCCACCGCCGCGAAAAAGCCGGCCATCACCACATTCGCCCCCATGAGCAAAAAGGCCCTCGCGTACACCCGCAGCGCATGGGCGGAGTAGCGGAACAGCGCACTGTCCGGGTCTTTGATGAAAATGCCCGTGATGCGGTCCGCCCCCAGCAGCACCAGGACGAAGGAGAGCACCGCAAGGCAGCTGCTGACCACCAGGCCGTCCCGCAAAAACCGGAGATAGACCTGCGGCTGCTCCCGTCCATAGTGATAGCTCACCAGCGGCTGCATCCCCTGGGTGAGGCCCGTCATGGTCATGAGCACCAGCGTGTTGACGTAGGAGACGATGGTGTAGCTCACAATGCCCACCGAGCCGATGACCCGGAGGATCATCTGGTTGAACAAAAAGGTGGTAATCCCCGCGGAGAGCTCCGTCATGCCGTCGGCCAGGCCGATGGGCAGAATCCGCCGGTAGATGGACAGGTCGAAGGAGAACCGGCCGAAGTGCAGCTTTTCCCGGTGGCGGAGAAAGTAGCACACGAACACGGCCGTGGACGTCAGCTGGGAGAGGCCGGTGGCAAACGCCGCCCCCCGGATCCCCCAGTGAAAGTGCATCACAAACACGTAGTCCAGCAGGACATTCATGATGCCGCAGGAGGCCACCCCAATGGCAGAGACATGGGGCGCGCCGTTGGTTTTGACCAGCACCTCCAGATTGTAGGAGACGATAAAAAACACGGCAAAGACGGAGATGGTGCGGACGTACTCCATGGTATAGTTCAGGGTGTCGCCGGAGGCGCCCAGAAACCGGGCGATGGGCTCCAGCTCCAGCAGCGTGAAGGCCGTCAGGCAGAGGGAGAAGCAGATCAGCAAAAACAGGTTCTGGTTGAAATATTGAAGGGCCTTTTTCTGCTCTCCCCTCCCCAGGCAGATGGCCACCACCGTGGAGGTGCCGGTGCCGAACAGCAGGCCCACCGCGAAAATGCACTGCACGTAGGGGATGGACAGGTTCACAGAGGCAAGGGCCGCCTCCCCCACGCCGCGGGCCACGAAAATGCCGTCCACAATGGTGTATAACGAGAAAATCCACATGGAGACGATGGAGGGGACGACAAACTTCACAAACTGTTTCCCTTGTTCCATAGGACGCCTCCCTCGCCGAAATTAGCTAATTTCTACAAAAATTAGCTTTGTTTTTGGAATATTTTGTACTTGTGAGTCGAGTATAAACCCTCGTACAATCCGAATGTCAATAGGCGGAGGCGATTTTTTTGAAAGATTTCTACAAGATCTCCGAACTCTCCCGCTTGTACAACCTGCACACGGACACGCTGCGCTATTACGAGGAGCAAAAGGCCCTCAATCCCCTGCGCGGGGAAAACAACTACCGCATGTACAGCATTCAGGACATCTGCAACCTGAACATCATCCGCAGCCTGCGGAATCTGGCCATGCCCATGGAGAAAATCAGCAGGTACATCAACACCCGAACCGTGGACTCCACCCTCCAGCTGCTGGACATGGAGGTGGCGCTCATCGACAGGCGGATCAGCGATCTGACGGAGCAGCGGAAAGAGGTGCTCAAGCGGGCCAAAAAGATCCAGACCACGCTGCGCCGGCAGGTGGAGTCCTTCGAGCTGCTGCAGCTCCCCCCGCGCGCCTACTTCGTGCTCAAAGAGGACCTGATCCTGGAGAAGGAAATCGATTTCATTTTGAAAAAACTGGAAAAGAAGCACGAGAACGTGCTCCACATCGTGGGCGGCAGCCAGCAGATCGGCGCCGTGGTGGACATGAACTACGTCCAAAAGGGCATCTACAACCACTTCTCCTCCGTGTTTTTCATTGTGAGCGAGCTGGAACAGTGCGACGCCGTTCTGCCGGGGGGCTGCTATGCCTCCACCATCTACAGCGGGGAATACGAAAATCTGGCCCGGATGCTGCCGCGGCTGCTGCAATTTGTGGAGGAGCAGGGGCTGTGCACCGACGGCGCCCCCTTGGAGCTGTACCGCATCGACGCCCACGAGACCAACGACTCCAAGGAGTACAAAACCGAGGTGCAGGTAAAGGTAAAACCCAGACGCCGGCCGTAAAGGGGCAAAAAGAGGGGGACGAGAAATACTCGTCCCCCTCTTTTGATTGCGTGCGCCGCTTACAGCGGCACTTCAAACAGCCCGTCCCGGCTGCAGCAGAGATAGAGCCGCCCGCCGCCCCGGAGCTGGGGCATGCGGAATTCCCCGCCCTGCTCCGGATACAGCCGCACCAGCACCACCCGGTCCGCGGCGGTGCAGGCGGCAAAGCGGATGAAGTGGCCCTTCTCCATCGGATGGCGGAAGGTCACATACCAGTCCTCCTCCACCTCCTGTACGCAGGCGGCGTGGTCCCCGTCCGCCGGGCGGGGTACCAGGGGCTCCAGCTTCCGGCCGCAGCAGTGGAGCTCCCCGCCGCCCGTGGCGGTGAGGATGTTGCCGCAGTCCGGGCACACATAGAATTTGACACGTTTCATATTTCCAACCTCCGCTTTCTCCGGCGCCAGGTCCCCGGCCAGCAGCCGCACCACGCTGACGCCGAACAGACGGGCAAGCGACGGCAGCAGGCTCACGTCCGGGCACCCCTGCCCCCGCTCCCATTTGCTCACCGCCTGGGTGCTGACGCACAGGTGCTCCGCCACCTGACGCTGGGTCATGTCCCGCTCCTGCCGCAGCCGCAGCAGCAGCGCGCCGATTTCCTTGCTGTTCATCCCGCTCACCTCTCCCCTAGGATACCCCACAGGCGGCGGGTTTGCAAGCAACGCTGCGTTGATACGGGCGCGGCAAAACCGCGGGGCTTTTCCCGCCCCTTTCTGGGCGAGTTTCCCAAATTTGCAAGTTGACCCTCCTTTTCTTGCAAAATGACTTTGCAAGCGGGAAAATCTGTGCTATATTGATGGGCAAGAAACGCCGGCCCCCGGCCGGGATTGCAGGAGGTCCCCTATGATCACTCTCCACGACAGCGGTGTGTTCCTGGTAAACGGCGCGCCCAGCGCCGCCCCCCTCTCTGCGGAGGAGGGCCGGCGGCGCACCATGGCCTGGAACATCCTCCAGGCCCACAATGTCTCCGGCGACCCGGAGCAGCTGCACATTCGCTTCGACGCCATGGTGTCCCACGACATCACCTACGTCGGCATCATCCAGCAGGCCCGGGCCTCCGGGATGCGGGAATTCCCCCTCCCCTACGCCCTGACCAACTGCCACAACAGCCTCTGCGCCGTGGGCGGCACCATCAACGAGGACGACCACGTGTTCGGCCTCTCCGCCGCCAAAAAATACGGCGGCATCTACGTCCCCGCCAACCAGAGCGTCATCCACTCCTATGCAAGGGAGCAGCTGGCAGGCTGCGGAAAGATGATTCTGGGCTCCGACTCCCACACCCGCTACGGCGCCCTGGGCACCATGGCCGTGGGCGAGGGCGGGCCGGAGCTTGCCAAGCAGCTGCTGAAAAACACCTGGGACGCCAAATACCCCAAGGTGGTGCTGGTCTATCTCACCGGCGCCCCCCGGCGGGGCGTGGGGCCCCACGACGTGGCCATCGCCCTGGTGAAGGCCACCTTTGCAAGCGGCTTTGTCAACAACTGCGTGTTGGAATTCGCCGGGCCCGGCATCGCCGCCCTGCCCATCGACTTCCGCAACGGCATCGACGTGATGACCACCGAGACCACCTGCCTCTCCTCTATCTGGGAGACGGACGGGGAGACCCGGGCATTTTATGAGACCCACCGGCGGGGGAGCGAGTACCAGGCGCTGCACCCCGGCGACGGCGCCTACTACGACAAGTACATCGAAATCGATCTGGGCGCGGTGGAGCCCATGATCGCCCTGCCCTTCCACCCCTCCAACGCCTGGACCATCCGGGAGTTCCTGGCAAACGCGCCGGACATCCTGGCCCAGGTGGAGGCGGACGCCCAGGCCCGGTTCCCCAAGGCGAAGGTGCGCCTCACCGACAAAATCCACGACGGCGGCGTGTGGGCGGACCAGGGCGTGATCGCCGGCTGCGCCGGCGGCCTCTTCGACAACATCACCGAGGCGGCGGACATCCTCGCCGGGGGCAGCTGCGGCAACGGCTACTTCTCCCTGGACGTGTACCCCACCAGCGTGCCCGTCAGCCTGGAGCTGACGAAGACCGGCGCCACGGCGGCCCTGCTGGAGAGCGGCGCCCTCATCAAGCCCAGCTTCTGCGGCCCCTGCTTCGGCGCCGGGGACGTGCCCGCCAACAACGGCCTCTCCCTGCGGCACACCACCCGGAACTTCCCCAACCGGGAGGGCTCCAAGCCCGCCGAGGGCCAGTTTGCCGGGGTGTGCCTGATGGACGCCCGGTCCATTGCCGCCACCGCCCGCAACGGCGGCAGAATCACCGCCGCCACGGACATCGACTACGATCCGGTGCGGCGGGAGTACCACTTTGACGACGGGATTTACGGCCGGCGGGTGTACAACGGCTTCGGCAAGGCGGAGCCGGAGACGGCTCTCATCATGGGCCCCAACATCACCGACTGGCCCCAGGTCCAGCCCCTGGCGGAGAATCTGCTGGTGGAGCTGGCGGCGGTACTCCGGGACGACGTGACCACCACCGACGAGCTGATCCCCTCCGGCGAGACCTCCTCCTACCGCTCCAACCCCCTGCGCCTGGCGGAGTTCACCCTCTCCCGCCGGGAGCCCGCCTACGTGGGCCGGGCCAAGGCCGCCGCCGCCCTGGAGGCGGAGCGCCTGGCGGGCAGGGCCCCGGCGGCGCTGAAGGCCCTGCTGAGCCGGGTGGGCGGCGAGGCGCTGCTGGAGCGCACCCAGTTCGGCTCCTGCATCTTCGCCAACAAGCCCGGCGACGGCTCCGCTCGGGAGCAGGCCGCCTCCTGCCAGAAGGTGCTGGGGGGCCTGGCCAACATCTGCTACGCCTTCGCCACCAAGCGCTACCGCTCCAACTGCATCAACTGGGGCATCCTGCCCTTCACCCTGGACCCGGACACCCCCTTTGACTGCCAGAACGGCGACTGCCTGTTCATCCCCGGCATCCGCGAGGCCATCCGGCGCGGGACGGAGGACATCCCCGCCACGGTCCTCCGCGCCGACGGCGGCCAGTCGGAGCTGCTGCTCCACGTGCGTGGCCTGACGGAGGACGAGAAGCAGATCCTTCTGGACGGCTGCCTCATGAATTACTATGCAAAGAGGGGGAACTGACATGGAAAAGATTCAGATGACCACGCCCCTGGTGGAGATGGACGGCGACGAGATGACCCGGGTGCTGTGGGCCATGATCAAGGAGAAGCTGCTGCTGCCCTTCGTGGCGCTGAAAACGGAGTACTACGACCTGGGCCTGCTGCACCGCAACGAGACGGCGGACCAGGTGACGGTGGACGCCGCCTACGCCGCCAAGCGGCTGGGCGTGGCGGTGAAATGCGCCACCATCACCCCCAACCGGGCGCGGATGGAGGAGTACCCCCAGCTGACGGAGATGTGGAAGAGTCCCAACGGCACCATCCGCTCCATTCTGGACGGCACGGTGTTCCGCGCCCCCATCTGCATCGACGCGGTGAAGCCGGTGGTGAAGAACTGGAAAAAGCCCATCACCATCGCCCGCCACGCCTACGGCGACGTCTACAAGGCGGTGGACCTGGAGACCACGGAGCCCGGCACCGCCACCCTGACCTTCACCGGGGAGAGCGGCCGGACCCAGACCCTCACCGTGCAGACCGTAGACGGCCCCGCCGTGTGGCAGGGGGCCCACAACAAGGCCGCCTCCATCCGCTCCTTCGCCCGAGCCTGCTTCCAGTACGCCGTAGACACCCAGCAGGACCTGTGGTTTTCCACCAAGGACACCATCTCCAAGGTCTATGACGGCGCCTTCAAGCGCATCTTCGAGGAGGAGTACCTGTCCTACAAGGACCGGTTCGACGCGCTGGGCATCACCTATTTCTACACCCTCATCGATGACGCCGTGGCCCGGGTCATCCGCAGCGAGGGGGGCTATATCTGGGCCTGCAAGAACTACGACGGCGACGTGATGAGCGACATGGTGTCCACCGCCTTCGGCTCCCTGGCCATGATGACCAGCGTGCTGGTGGCCCCCGACGGCACCACGGAGTTCGAGGCCGCCCACGGTACCGTCACCCGCCACTACTACCGCTACCAGGCGGGGGAACAGACCTCCACCAACCCCATGGCCACCATCTTCGCCTGGTCCGGCGCCCTAAAAAAGCGGGGTCAGCTGGACGGCCTGGCGGATTTGACCGCCTTCGGCGAGAAGCTGGAGCAATCCTGCTTCGACACCCTGAACGCCGGCATCATGACCAAGGACCTGGTGGGCCTGGTGGAGCCGGGCTTCCCCGCCACCGCCGTCACCAGTGAGGCGTTTTTGGACGCCGTGGCGGATCGCCTGGCGGAAAAGCTGGGCGCAGGCGCCTGATCGAGAAAAAACCGTCCCGTGAGCTGCCGCTCACGGGACGGTTTTTCACACCGCGCCGGTCAGATCATCGGCGGCGGCCGCCGCGTTGCCGGAATCCAGATTCTGGAGCGCGGCGATGACCGACAGCGTGGTGCCCAGCTGAGTGAACAGCAGGGCCACCCGGGTCAGGTCCTCCGGCTTCATGCACTTTGCCATCGCCGCCGCCAGGGCATAGACCCCCGTGCTCTGTTCCAGCGCATCCACGGCCTCCCCCTCCTCTCCCTGCAAGTCTATGCAGGGGCGGGGGACGGCTTGCGCAATTCCGGACATCCGGCGGGGCGGGAGCGATCCGCCGCCGGGGCGGGCTGTCCCGGCGGGCGGGCCGCGAAACCGGCGCCCCTACTTCTCCCCCAGGCAGTCCGCCAGGACCCGCCCGGCGGTCCGCAGGTCCGTGGGGCCCTCGTACTCCACCGCCAGCACCTGCCGCCCCAGCACCGCCACCGCGTACTGCCGCTCCCCGCCCTCCCGGCTCCACCAGAGGGCATCCAGCTCCGGCGCGGCCACCGGCTCCAGCGCCCCATGGGGCGAGACCCCCAGGGACCCGGGCCGGGACAGGCATAGCTCCGCCGCCAGGCGGCGGGCCAGGGTGGGCGTCAGCATCCGGTAGTAGGTGCTCCCGGCCCAGGCGCCGCCGCCATCCGGCAGGGGCAGGAACTGCCGCACCTCATACATCCGGGGCGCCAGCTCGTGGACCTTGGTCTTCACGCGGAAATACTCCGGCTCGCCGCCCCCCGTCTCCAGCGCCCGCAGGTCCAGATAGACCGCCTCCGCCCGGGGCGCCCCCGTCTGCCGGTCCCGGGCCTGCCAGCCGCCGGAGAGGCTGGAGCCCTCGATGTTCCGCCCATTCAGCAGCGGCAGCACCAGCATGACGCACACCAGCGCCGTGACCAGCCGCCCCAGCCACAGCTGGCCCCGGTAGGGCCGGGGCCGCTCCAGGGCCACCCCCGCCGACAGGGACCGCAGCAGCCGCCGCATACTGCGCACGTCCTGCACCACCAGCGCCGCCAGCAGCGGAAACAGCGCCAGCCACACCGCCAGCCGCCCCGGCATGTCCGCCAGGAGGTCCATCAGGGGCGTCCCGCTCCAGCGCCAGCTCCAGACGGACAGCCCCAGCAGCACCGGCAGCAACAGCGCCATCTCCGCCGTGGAGCGGACCATCCGCCGCTTCAAATACCGGTAGCCCTCCGCCTGCACCACCGGGTCCGTGTCCAGCTCCGGCGCGGCGGGATCGTCGCACCGCCACACCCAAAATATTCCCCGCAGCACCCCGGCGCAGCGCCAGCCCATCTCGCCGTACAGCGCCTCCCGCTCCGGGTCCAGGGTCTCCTTCCTCCGGGCCAGGGGCTGGAGCCGGTAGCGGCAGGCCACAGGCTCCCCCTGCTCGAAAACCGCCTTCCCCCGGCGGACGCCCGACATCAGCCAGCCCTCCCGGGCCCGGTCCTCCAGCCAGGTCTCCGTGGCCGCCACATCGTAGGGGAAGGCGGGGCAGGTCTCCAGGCTATCCCTTCGCTCCTCGTTCATAACAGCGCCTCCCGTTCTCCGTCCGCCACGCACAGCCGTAGGCGGCTCAACTCCTGCCGGTACAGCCCCCGGCCCCGGTCCGTGATGGCGTAGGTCCGCTTCCGCCCCTCCACCGCCGTCTCCCGGATGAGGCCCTCCTCTTCAAATTTTGCCAGGATGGTGTACAGCGTCCCCGGCCCCAGGGCCACCCGGCCCGCCGTGGTGTCGTCCACATACTGGACGATCTCCGTGCCGCAGCGCTCCCGGCGCAGCAGACTCAGCAGCACATAAAACATGCTCTCCGTCAGGACTTTCAGCGGTTCCCTCGCCATCCGGCCACCTCCAATATCGAAACGCGATATCCTCTGTCCTCAGTATAATATCGTCTTACGATATTGTCAACCCAGATTTTGGCGGAGCCAGGGGTTTCCTGCCCTGGCAGGTTTTGAGGGTTGCTTCCTCTCCCTGGTTTTTTGTATGCTGGAATAGCATCTACACCACAGAAAGGAAGAAACACCATGAAACGAACACTTCTGTGCGGTCTGCTGGCCGCCGCCACCCTCTCCGCGACGGCCCAGGCGGCCAGGACGGTTCCGGTCCAGGTGGACGGGGACCTCCTGCCGGGCGCCGCCCACCTGGACCAGGGCGTTACATACGTCCCCCTGCGCAGCCTGCTGGACACCCTGGGCGGCTGGGAGCTGCACTGGGACAGCGCCTCCGCCCAGGCGGTAGCCCAGTCCGGCGAGCGCCGTCTGACGGCGAGCCCGGCGGCGGGCACCGTGACCCTGGACGGCATGGCCTACCCGGGCCTGGTCTACGTGTCGGACGGCCGGACCTACGTGCCGCTGCGGCTGGTAGCCAACCTGCTGGGGGGCGCGGCGGTATGGGACCCCTATCTGGACGGCGCGGCGGTGACCTCCGCCGGCGCGGACTACGACGCGGTGGAGCTGTACTGGCTCTCCCGGATCATCAGCGCCGAGAGCCGGGGCGAGCCCATGGAGGGCCAGATCGCCGTGGGCAACGTGGTTTTAAACCGGGTGGCCAGCGACGAGTTCCCGGACACCATCCCCGCCGTCGTCTTTGACCAGTCCTACGCCACCCAGTTCGAGCCGGTGGACAACGGCACCGTGTACAACACCCCCGCCGCCCAGTCCGTGGAGGCGGCCAAGCGGGTGCTGGACGGGGAGGAGACCGTGGCGGACGCGCTGTATTTTTACGCCCCCGCCCTCTCCCAGGGCGTCTGGATCAACGCCAACCGGCCCTATTTCACCACCATCGGCTGCCACCGCTTCTACCTCTGATTGACTTTTTGCACGTCCGGGGCTACAATAGCAGTATCCTTCAGACAAAGGAGCATTGAAACCATGCTGTTTTCCGATCATTCCAGAAGCCTCTATCAAAACGCCCCGGTGCATGAGGTCATCTGCCAGCTGCGCTTTCCCACCATCCTCTCCATCAACACCACGGAGCCCGCCGACTTTCAGGAGGCCATCCGGGAGGACTTCCCCCAGTACGCCCGCCGCCAGGACACCGTGCCCCCCAAGGTCACCGGTCTGGGCGGGCCCAACCCCCAGGTGGAGCAGCAGCCCCCCATCTCCAACTACACCTTCCTCTCCGCCGACGGGCGCTGGAAGCTGAACCTGACCCGGGACTTCATCGCCCTGTCCACCCTCCGCTATCCCGGGTGGGAGACCTTTGCCAACCATCTGGACAAGCCCCTGGCCGCCTTCATCCGCCTCTACCAGCCCGCCTACTTCCAGCGGGTGGGCCTGCGGTACCTGAACCTCTTCTCCCGGGCCAAGCTGGGGCTGGAGGGAACGCCCTGGGCGGAGCTGATCGCCCCGGCCTACACCGGCCCCCTCCAGGAGCCGGACGCCGTGGAGGAGAACGTCCTCAACTGCGGCTGCGACCTGGTGCTCAAGCTGGACTCCAGCTGCCAGGCCAAGATCCACGCCGGCCCCGGCCGCCTGAAGCCCGGCCCCAACATCCCCGAGGACCCGGAGGTGAAGTATATTTTCGACATGGACCTGTCCATGAGCGGCAACGTGCCCTGCACCCTGTCCGCCGCCGGGCTGGAGACCCTCCACGCCCACGGCACCCGCCTGTTCGAGGGCGCCGTCACCGACCGGCTCCGCAGCGCCATGCAGCCGGACTGAGGGAGCGGAAATCGCAATCAAAAACCGGCCAAATCGTCCGTGAAGTGTCGATTTGGCCGGTTTTTTGTTCGGAATACCAGCATTTCGCCGTATTTTTCCAAGAGATTTTGGTGATATTGTATTCTGTACAAATTCCCGCAAGTTCGTTATCCTAAGTAGGTAGGAAAATTTATCGCGTTAAACTCGAAAAGGAAAGAAAAGGGGCACACAATTATGTTGAAAAGTGAGTACCTGCAGCGCGTCTACCATCAGGTCGTCACCCGGGACCCCGACCAGAAAGAGTTTCACCAGGCCGTGTTGGAGGTTCTGGAGAGCCTGGACCGGATCGTGGAGAAGCACCCCGAGTACGAGGCGGGCGGCGTCATCGAGTCCTTCGTGGAGCCGGAGCGCGTCGTCTCCTTCCGGGTCCCCTGGATGGACGACCAGGGCAAGGTCCAGGTGAACCGGGGCTACCGGGTCCAGTTCAACTCCGCCATCGGCCCGTACAAGGGCGGCCTGCGGTTCCATCCGTCCGTGAACCTGTCCATCCTGAAGTTCCTGGGCTTTGAGCAGATTCTGAAGAACAGCCTCACCGGACTGCCCATCGGCGGCGGCAAGGGCGGCAGTGACTTCGACCCCAAGGGCAAGAGCGACAACGAGGTGATGCGCTTCTGCCAGAGCTTCATGACGGAGCTGTACCGCCACATCGGCCAGTTCACCGACGTCCCCGCCGGGGACATCGGCGTGGGCGCCCGGGAGATCGGCTACCTGTTCGGCCAGTACCGCCGCCTGCGCAACGCCCACGAGGCCGGCGTCCTCACCGGCAAGGGCCTGACCTACGGCGGCTCCCTGGCCCGCACCGAGGCCACCGGCTACGGCCTGTGCTACCTGACCGAGGAAATGCTCAAGTGCATGAAAAACGAGAGCTTCGCCGGGAAGACCGTGGTCATCTCCGGCTCCGGCAACGTGGCCATCTTCGCCACGGAAAAGGCCACGGCCCTGGGCGGCAAGGTGGTGGCCCTCAGCGACTCCAACGGCTATATCCACGATCCCAACGGCATCCGGCTGGACGTGGTCAAGGACATCAAGCTGGGCCACCGGGGCCGCATCCAGGAGTACGCCGACCGGGTCCCCGGCAGCACCTACACCGAGGGCTTCCGCGGTATCTGGACCATCCCCTGCGACATCGCCCTCCCCTGCGCCACCCAGAATGAGATCGACGAGGCGGCCGCCAAGAACATCGTCGCGGGCGGCGCCGTCGCCGTGGCGGAGGGCGCCAACATGCCCTCCACCCCCGAGGCCATCCAGGTGTTCCAGCAGGCGGGCCTCCTGTTCGCCCCTGCCAAGGCGGCCAACGCCGGCGGCGTGGCCACCAGCGCCCTGGAGATGAGCCAGAACAGCATGCGCTACGGCTGGACCTTCGACGAGGTGGACGCCAAGCTGCGGGAGATCATGGTGAACATCTTCCACAACGCCTACGACGCCTCCGTGGAGTGCGGCGCGGACGGCGACCTGGTGGTGGGCGCCAACGTCGCCGGCTTCAAGAAGGTGGTGGACGCCATGCTGGCCCAGGGGCTGGTGTGAGCGCCGGCTTCCGTTGACTCTACCGGGTTTGGAACCCAAAAAAGTCCGTTGCAGATCTCTGCAACGGACTTTTTTTATAGGAAAACGGTCACTCCACAAAAAAATCGAGAAAATCCTCCGACTGCTGCTGGAGGGACTCCATTTCGCCGCTGATATGGTCGGGGACAAACTGCTCGATCCCCTCCATGTCCCGCTCCTCCACCAGCCGGCGCAGCAGCCGGTGCTGCTCCAGCTTCAGCGCGCAGTGCCCCGGGATGGAGTACGTCAGCTTCCGGTAGCGGATGTAATCGGACTGCATGGCCTCCATGTTGTGCCAGAGCTTCTCCTTCTCGGTAAAGGCGTAGTACAGCTTGTGGTACTGGTTGCTGATCATAAAAAAGTCATTGGCAGAGGGGCCCCTGTCCACCTCCCGCTGCTGCTGTTCCAAATTCTCGTCCAGGTCCCGCAGGAAATCCGCCGTCCACGTGTTGGCCGCCTCTTTATAGATCGCCCGCTCCAGCTGCACCCGCAGAAAGATGATCTGCTGAATGCCCTCCCGGTCAATCAGGGAGACATAGGAGCCCTTCTGCGGAAAGATGTTGACCAGGCCGTCGCTCTTCAGCCGCATAAACGCGCTGTGGACCGGGGTGCGGGAGCTGTTGAACCGCTGGGCCAATTCATTCTCGCTGATCCTCTGTCCCGGCAGCAGGTGGAGCGACAAAATCTCTCCCTTCAAAAGCTGGTAGATGTCCTCCGAGGTATAGCTAGATATTCCATATTTTCCCATACATTTCCTCTGATTCAAACGTGATGACTATACTATAGCACAAATTCCCAGAAGGACAAGGACAAAATTTATGCTGCCGGAACCGGCAGCATAAATTTCACGGCAGGATATTCAGATACCGTAGGCGGCCCGGCAGTTCGTGCAGCAGACCTTCTCGATCAGCGCCTCGTCGGCGCCCCGGGTCCGCAGGGCAAAGGCCACCTTCGCCACCGCCAGGGGATCGGAGATCAGATCGGAGCTGTCGCTGTCCACCATCACCCGCTCGCTGTACCCCTTCAAAATCAGCTCCGCGGTGTTCTCCGGCGTCATCACCCGCCAGGGCTGCACGGAGATCGCCGCATGGGCGCCCGCCTCCAGCACCAGGTCGATATTGGCCTCCGTGCAGTGGTCAATCACCACCTTGGACATCTCCACGCCCCGCTCCCGGCAGATCTCCAGGGAGCGCTTCGTGGCCTCGATCTTCCGGTCCGGGGGATTGGGCACGTGGATGTCGATGACGACGCCGGCCTCCCGCACGATGTCCGCCTGCCGCTCCAGCAGCATCTGCTGATAGGCGGGGTCGCTGTTGGTCCTGGAGCCGGGCTCAAAGCCCACTTCGCCCACGGCCACCACCTCCGGCCGGGCCAGGTAGCCGGGCAGCAGGGCCAGCAGGTCCTCCAGGCCGTCCCTGGGGGTGGAAACCATGCTGATGCCGATCATCGCCCAGGCGTCGATGAGGTTCTGCCTGGCCCGGCCCAGCTGCTTTTCCACCTGGACGTCCCACATGTCCACCACCGTATCCCGGCTCACCGGCTTGAACGTGCCCAGATGGACCGGGGAGACGATTCCCCCGATGTTGTGGAGCGCCATCTCCTTCAAACCGGAGATGGAGAGGTCCGTCAAATGCGCATGCGCGTCAATATAGTACATAAAAAGCTCCTTTCAGCAATCCGTCAATGGTTCACTTCCGCCGTGCTGACCACGTCCACGCCGGTCCCCAGCAGATTGGGAATCAGCACCTGGCCGTACCGCACCGGCGCCTGCACCGTGGTCTTTGCGATGACCCCCATGGCCTCCAGCAGCAGCTTCTTCGGAATGGCGTCGCTGGTCTGCACGGGGAGCATGGGGTGCTCCTGGTCCTCCGTGACGATGGAGACGGTGCTGGTCAGCACCCGGACCGGATTGGTCACCTCCTGGGCCGCATACGCGGCCCCCCGCTTGCAGCGGTTGTTCTCGATCCGGACAATCCGGCCGTCGTCCTCCATGGTCACCTGGATCTTGCACGCAAGCGGGCACTCCACGCAAATCACTTCTCTGGTCTTCATCATACCGCCCTCTCTCCTTCACAGCTTACCACCAGCGTCCCCTGCACCCCCGCCAGGTCCGCGGTGGGGAGGTCAATCCGAATCTGCTCGCTGGGCCGCGCGAACTGGAAATGCCGGTGATAGATGTCTCCGATATGCACCGTGGCGTCGGCCAGCGGCCAGGTGACCCGCATGTAGAAGCTGACCGTCTCCTGCTGCTTGCTGATCTTGTTGGGCACCACGTAGCGGATGTTCTCTCCGGCCCGCACCGTGATGTTCAAATCCGGGCTCCGGTCCCCGTCGATGTACCGGGCGGCGTTGACGGCCGCCATGCCGGCGGACTCCGAGGCGTAGTCCGCAAGGTCGTGGACGTGGACCACATTGCCGCCGGCGAAGAAGCCCGGGGTGCTGGTCTGCCAGAGGTTGTCCACCACGGGCCCGCCCGTGATGGGGTTCATGGCGATGCCCGCCATTCTGGACAGCTCATTCTCCGGAATCAGTCCGGCGGAGATCAGCAGGGTGTCGGCGTCGAAGGTGACCTCCGTGCCGGGGATGTACCGGCGGTTCTGGTCCACCCGGGTGATGACGATCTTCTCCACCCGGTCGGTGCCCCGCACCTCCTTGATGGTGTGGCTGACGTACACCGGGATGTTGAAGTCCCGCAGGCACTGCACCTCGTTGCGGATCAGGCCGCCGATGAAGGGCATGATCTCCACCACCGCCAGCACCTTCGCGCCCTCCAGGGTCAGCCGCCGGGCCATGATCATGCCGATGTCGCCGGAGCCCAGAATCACCACCCGCCTGCCGGGCAGCCTGCCCTCGATGTTAATCAGCCGCTGGGCCGTGCCGGCGGTGTAGATTCCGGCGGGGCGGGTGCCGGGAATCCGCAGCGCCCCGAAGGAGCGCTCCCGGCAGCCCATGCACAGCACGGTGGCCTTGGGCCGGATCTCCAGGAGCTTGCTGTGGCTCAGGGCGGTGATCCGGTTCTCCCGGTCCACCCGGATGGCCATGGTCTTGGTCATGAAATCCACCCCCGCCCGCTGGGCGTCCTGCAGCATCTTGTAGGTATAGGCCGGCCCGGTGAGGGCCTCCTTGAAATAGTGCAGGCCAAAGCCATTGTGGATGCACTGGGGCAGCACGCCGCCCAGCTCCTCCGCCCGCTCGATCAGCAGCACGTTTTTCACGCCCTGCTCCTTGGCCCGGATGGCGGCGCCCAATCCGGCCGGGCCGCCGCCGATGACCGCCAGATCGGTCTCGTGCACCATCACGTTAGACATGTTCCGTCCCTCCCTTTTCAGCATGCGCTTCCCGGAATGCGGTCACCATATAGGACGCTCCGCCCTTCTTTGTAACCTCCTCGGGAGGGATGTTCAGCTCCCGGGCCAAAATGGCGATGACGCGCGGTCCGCAGAAGCCGCCCTGACAGCGGCCCATGCCCGCCCTGGTGCGGAATTTCACGCCGTCCACCGTGCGGGCGCCCCGACGGATGGCCTCCACGATCTCCCCCTCCGTCACGGTCTCGCAGCGGCAGATCACGTGGCCGTAGCGGGGGTCCTGCTCAATGAGAGCCGCCAGGTCCTCCGGCGCCATGTCGTGCACATGGGGCATGTCCCTGCGGCAGGGGTTGAATCCGGCGCGGGGCCGCAGATCCTCCCCATCGGCAACGCCGGGAAAGACCTCCAGCGCCAGATACTGGGCCATGGCATAGCAGGCCGTGAGGCCGGAGCCGCCCAGCACGAAGTGGAGGAAACGGGGCATTCCCTGCGCGGAGCGGATCACAAATTCCCCGCTCCCCGTGCACTGGCTCATCACCCCGCTGAAGGGGCGGATCACCGCCGCCGCGGGAACGGAGGGCACCAGCTTGCCGCTGCTCTGCAAGACGTGCTCCTCGATGCCCTCCTGGGTGGTGTGGCAGGCCTCGAAATCGTCCGTGGGCTTGATCTCCACCCCCGCCATCAAATCGCCGTACACGGTGGGGCAGATGAAGTCCCCCGGGGCGCCCACGTTGTTCAGCATCCGGATCACATGCCGGACGGCGCCCTCATAGTTCTTGTCGATGATGACCTTTTCCTGCCGGATCAGGGCCAGTTGGAAGGAGTCGTCCCCCACCATGGCCGCCACCTTGTCCGCATAGGGCCCCGCCGCGTTGACCACATACCGGGCCTCGAAGGCGCCCTGGTCGGTCTCCAGGGTGAACCGCTGCGCCGACCCGTCCCACCGGATGCTCCGCACGCCGCAGGAGGTGAAGACCGCCGCGCCGTTTTCCCCGGCATTTTCCAGCAGGCCGTACACCAGGCCCCAGGGGGAGAGAATGGCCGTGTTTTTGGTGTACAGGGCGGCGATCACGTCCCCGCTCAGGTTCGGCTCCATCTCGTGCAGCCGCTCCCGGTCCTCGATCAGCTCCACGTCCAGAAGGCCCAGCCGCCTGGCCGCCAGCATCAGTCCCTTCAGGCTCTCCAGCTGCCCCTGGTCAAAGGCCACCAGCAGCTTGCCGATCCGCTTGTACTTCACATCCAGGTCCGCGCACAGCTGCTCCATCATCGCGGCGCCCATCAGCTCGCCCCGGTTTTTCAGCGGGGTCAGGGGGTTGGTGGAAAGGCCCACGTGGACAATGGCATGGGTGCCCTTGGTGACCTCGCAGGCCACCTCGGCGTTTTTCTCCAAAACGGCAACGGACAGGTCGTACTTTGTCATCTCCCGAGCCACGGCGGCACCGCCGAGGCCCGCGCCGATGACAATGACATCAAAAGATTTCATATGGAAACACCGCCTTTTTCAACTTCGATCAGCCCATGATCAGATTCAGGGGAACCGTCACCAGCGACGGGAACGCAATGAACAGAATCAGCGTCACCAGCTCCACCATCAGGAAGGGGAACACACCCTTCACAATCTGGGTAAAGCTGATCTTGGCGACGCCGCAGCCCACATACAGCACCGTGCCCACCGGCGGACTGATCATTCCGATGCACAGGTTCAAGGTCATAATCAGCGCGAAGTAATAGGGGTCGATGCCCGCGGCGGTGATCACCGGGAACAGAACCGGGGCAAAGATCAGGATGTTGGGCGTCAGGTCCATGACCATGCCCATGAGGAACAGGAACACATTGATGACCAGCATCAGCAGCATGGGGTGGCCAATGAGGTTCCCAAAGAGCTGCACCGCCATGGCGGGAACCTGGGCAATGGTGATGAGCCAGGCCACGGCGGAGGCCGTTGCACAGATGAACATGACGGTGGCGGTGCTCTTGCAGGCGGCCACCAGGCTCTCCATCAGCCCCTTCCAGGTCAGCTCCTTATAGACGAACATGCACACCAAAATGGCATACACCACGGCGAAGGCGCCCGCCTCTGTGGGGGTGAAAATGCCCAGGCGGATGCCGCCGACGATCAAAATGGGCATGAACAGCGCCGGCAGCGAGGAGGCGATTGTCCGCAGCCCCTCCTCCCGGGTAAAGCGGACCACGTCGTGGTAGTCGTCGATCCGGACCACAAAGTACCACACCACCATCAGCGCGATGCCCAGGATCACGCCGGGGACGATGCCGGACATGAACATCCGGGAGATGGACAGTCCCACGCTGGTCCCCAGGACGATCATGGGAATGCTGGGGGGAATGATGGGGGCGATGATGGCGCCGGCGCAGATGAAGCCGCTGGCCCGCTCCTTCCGGTAGCCCTGCACCGTCATCAGCGGCAGCAGAATCCCGCCCAGCGCCGCGGCGTCCGCCACCGCGCTGCCGGAGAGGCCGGCGAAGATGATGCTGGCGACGATGGCCGTATAGCCCAGGCCGCCCCGGATCCGGCCCATGAGGACGTTGGCGAAATCCACGATCCGTTTGGAGAGGCCGCCCTTGGACATGATCTCTCCCGCCAGCATGAAAAACGGAATGGCCATCAGGGGAAAGCTGTTGACGCCCACCACCATCTGCTGTGCCAGGAGCAGCGGGTTGAACTGGTTCAAAAACAGCATCAGCACAATGGCGCAGCCGCCCAGGGCGATGGCGATGGGCACGCCGATCAGCAGGAGAACAAACAGCGCCGCCAGGAACACAAGCAGGCCCATCGTCAACCCTCCTTCCTGAAATAGCGCCGCACCACATCCACGGCCCAGAAGACCAGAATCCCGGCCGCCGCAATGGGCAGGGACACGGCCACCAGGGCGAAGTTGATTCCCGTGGCCACGGAGGGGTAGTTGGAATTGATCGTATTTTGGATGCCGCCCACAACGATCAGCGCCATGATGACAAACACGCAGACATCCCGCAGAATCGTAAAGAACAGCTTCCACCTGCCCTTCAGGCAGTCCGTAAAAATGGTGACGGACACGTGCTCGCCGGAGCGGTAGGCCATCATGATGCCCAGGTAGCTGATCCAGATGAAGCAGAAGCGGGAGAGCTCCTCGGAGCTCACCATGCTGGAGTTGAACACATAGCGGAGAACGGCGTTGTAGAAGGTCAGCACCACCATGGCCAGGAGTGCAAAGCACATCAGGCCGTTGATGATTTTCGTAATCACACCGGATGGTTTCACGGCATTCCCTCCCTATTCGTAATCTGCCGGAGGCGCTCCGCCCCGCCGCCCCGACGGCGGCGGGCGGACGCGGACGCACTCACTGGACGACTTCGATCTTCTCGATGATCTCCAGGCAGCCGGGCCACTGCTCCTCCGCCCAGGCGCGGGTGGGAATCTGGGAATCGCGCATCTCCTGGACAAAGGCCTCGTCGGGATACACCACTTCCAGGCCGTATTCCTCAAAGAATTTCAGGTTGTCGTTCTCCTCCTGCTCGGCGATGCCCCAGTCAAAGGCGATGGCGTCCGCCGCGCACTCCGAGAGAATCGCCTGCTGGTCGGCGGTCAGGGAGGCAAAGAACTTGGAGTTGATGTACCAGGTGTGCACGGTGAACATGTGCCGCGAGACCAGATAGGCGCTCTGCACCTCGTAATACTTGTTGGCCCGGCAGATGGAGGGGGAGACCTCCTGGCCGTCGCAGACCTTCTGCTCCAGCGCCGTGAACAGCTCCGTCATCGGCAGGGCCACCACGTTCACGCCCAGGTTCTCCGCCATGGTGACATACAGCGGGATGTTGGGAACCCGCAGGCGCATCCCCTTCATGTCGCTGAGGCTGTGGAACGCCTGGTTGGAGGAGATGGCTCGGAATCCACTGGGGCAGATGCCCAGCGGCGTGATGCCGATGTCCTCGGCCCCGGTGGACAGCGCCGCCATGATGTCCGGGTCGTGGAGGGCCTTCTTGGCGTGGTCCCAGTCCCGGAAGAGGAAGGGGAACTCCGCCAGGCCCACGTAGGGCATGTGGGTCTGCAGGGCGCCGCCCAGGATCGCCATCTCAACGGTCCCCTGGCGGATGCCGTCGCCCAGGGCCTCCTCGCTGCCCAGCTGGCAGTTGGGATAGACATCCACCTGGATGCTCCCCCCGGACCGCTCCTCCACCGCCTTTTTGAACTCGTACATGGATTTGGTCTCCGTCATGTCCTCGCCGTAGATGTTGGCCAGCTTGATGGTGATGGTCTTGGCCTCTCCGCCCCCGCCGCCGTCGCCGGAAGTGCCGGGGTCCGTGTCGCCTCCGCAGCCGGAAACCAGCCCTACCATGAGCACTGCCGTCAGTAGAATCCCAAGGGTCCGTTTCATTTTGATCACTCTCTTTCCATCAATATTGGGGCCTTTGCGCTCTATCTTGTCCCCTAGAACTCTTGAATACTAGAGTACAAGTTACGAACAAACCATATCGCAATCCGGTTTCCTTGTCAAGGACCCGCGACGCCATCCGCGCATTTTCTCCCAAACAGCAGATTTTTCGCCTCTGTTTTGTGATAAATGCCGGGTATCCGGCGCTTTCTCCGGGTCTGCGGCCCAAAAAAGCCCCCGCAGGGAAAGCCTTGGCTTTCCCTGCGGGGGGTCCGTCCCGTTCGGGCGTCACTCCTGAAACATGGGGGTGGAGAGATAGCGCTCGCCGGAGTCCGGCAGGAGGGCGACGATCACCTTGCCCCGGTTCTCCGGCCGCCGGGCCAGCTCCGCCGCCGCCCAGACGGCGGCGCCGGAGGTAATCCCCACCAGGATGCCCTCCCGGCGGGCCAGCTCCCGCCCGACGGCGTAGGCGTCGCCGTCCGCCACCGTCATGATCTCGTCCACCACGCTCCGGTCCAGGTTGCCGGGGACAAAGTTGGCGCCGATGCCCTGGAGGCCGTGGGGGCCGGCACGGCCCGCCGTCAGCAGCGGCGAGGCGGCGGGCTCCACCCCCACCACCTTCACGGCGGGGTTCTGCCCCTTCAGATACCGGCCGGTGCCGCTGATGGTGCCGCCGGTGCCGATGCCCGCCACAAAGAGGTCCACCCGGCCCGCCGTGTCCGCCCAGATCTCCGGGCCGGTGGTCAGGGCGTGGGCCTCCGGGTTGGCGGGATTGTCAAACTGCCCCGCCACGATGCTGCCGGGAATGGACCGGTGCAGCGCCTCCGCCTTCTCCACCGCGCCGGCCATCCCCTGGGCGCCGGGGGTGAGGACGATCTCCGCGCCGTAGGCGGCGATGAGCCGCCGACGCTCCACGCTCATGGTGTCCGGCATGGTGAGGATGACCCGGTAGCCCCGGGAGGCCCCCACCGCGGCCAGGCCGATGCCGGTGTTGCCGGAGGTGGGCTCAATGATGGTGCCGCCGGGGGCCAGGCGGCCCTCCGCCTCCGCCCGGGCGATCATGTGGGCCGCCACCCGGTCCTTGGCGCTGCCGGCGGGGTTCCTGCACTCCAGCTTGGCCAGCACCACCGCCTCCAGGCCGTGGGCGGCCTCGTAACGCGTCAGCTCCAGAAGCGGTGTGCGGCCGATCAGCTCCTGCATACTGCGGGCAATGTTCATAAACAGTCCTCCCTCTCTCCAATTGCCTCCATCATACACCCATTCTCCCCCGGACGCAACGCCCTTGCGCAAGCCGGAAGGCCGGCCGCCCTAGGGGCGGCCGGCCTTCCGGTGCCGAGGGGCCTTACGCCCCGATCTCAAACGCCACCGCGCCCAGGGCGCCGATGGCCACGGTGGCCCGGGGGAACACCACCACCGGGTTCCCAGTCTCGCTGATATAGAAATCCGTCTGCGCATCCACCGTGGAAAAGCCCCCCATGGACGCCTCAAAGTACACGCTGGGGTCCTCCGCGGCGGCCATCTGGGCGCGGATGCTGTCGTTGCAGACCGTCACCCAGTCCGGTCCCAGCAGGTCCGCCAGCGTCAGTTCCCGGACCGCCGCCAAATCCAGGTTGTAGAACACCTGCTCCTGGTAGGCGCTGGCCACGGAGACGTAAGAGGACACCACGAAGGACACGGTGGTGTCCGTCCGGGACTTCACCTCATAGTCCACGGAAACAGCGGTGTCCCGCCGGGCCCACTCCTCCTCGGTGCCGCCGGTGGCCAGGAAGGCCGCCTTGGCGTCCGCCACGATCTGCTCCGCCTGGGCCAGCCGCTCCTCCACCCGGCTTTGAATCTCCCGGTCGATCTCCTGGGCGAAGTCCGTGCCGGTGAGGCCGGGCTGGTTCACCTCCACGGTGCGGTCGCCGGTTTCGTCGGTGAAGCTGCGGACCGTCAGAATCTGAAACAGCCCGCCCAGCACCGGCACATCGGCGGCGGCCGCCGCCACCGTGGGGCTGAGGTTCAGGGTGCCCACCAGCACCGCGAAGCAGGCCGCCGCCGTGCCCAGGCCCCGCCGCCAGGCCCGCTTGGCCCGCTTGGCCCGCCCCTGGCGGATGCCCACCCGGACCCGACCCTCCAGCTCTTCGGGGATGGGGATCTCCTCGTACTCCCTCCGCGCGTCTCTCATCTCGTTCATGCGTGATCCACTCCTTCCATGTCCACCCGCAATTTCCGCAGGCCACCGTACAGCCGGGTCTTCACCGTGCTCAGGTTCCAGCCGGTGACGGCGCTGATCTCCCGGAGCGTCAGGTCCTCGTAAAACCGCAGCTTCACGACGGTCCCCACCTCCGGGGGCAGGGCGTCCACCCGCCGGGCCAGGCTCTCGTCCCCGGGCAGGGGGTCCTCGTAGCTGCCGGCGTCCAGATCCTCCGGCGGCAGGAACACCGTCCGCTGCCGCTGGCGCAGCTGGTCCATGCAGGCGTTGACCAAAATGCGGTAACACCAGGTCCGCGCGGCCTCCGCTGCCCGGAGCTCCTCCTGCTTTTCCAGCGCCCGGCAGACGGCGGTCTGCACCGCGTCCAGCGCCTCCTCCCGGTTGTGGAGATAGCTGTACGCCAGCCGGTAGAACCGGGCCTGTTCCTCCACCAGGAGGGCCGTCAGCGCCTCTTCCCGTTGCTTCTTCATTCCATCGGGTTCCTTTCTGTTGGTTTCTGTCTTACAGACGGCCCCGGAGGGCGAAAAGTTTGGATTCCCGCAAAAAATCTCCGCGGGCAGAGACTGCCCGCGGAGATATCGCTCCCGCTTATTCGTACCGCAGGGCGTCGATGGGGTTCAGCTTCGCCGCCCGGTTGGCGGGAAGGTAGCCGAAGAGAATCCCGATGCCCACGCTGACGCAGAAGCTGACGGCCACGGCCTCAAAGGTGGGAGTGGCGTTGAAGGTGACGTTGCCGCCCATCTGGGCCGCCAGCACCCCGCCGAACAGCGTGCCGATGCCCGTGGCCAAGAGACAGCCGAAGAGGATGCCCAGCAGCCCGCCGATGGCGGAGGTGGTGCCCGCCTCAATGATGAACTGGCTGCGGATGTCCCGGCGCTTGGCGCCCAGAGACTTGCGGATGCCGATCTCCCGCGTCCGCTCCGTGACGGAGACCAGCATGATGTTCATGATGCCGATGCCGCCCACCAGCAGGCTGATGGCGGCGA
>NZ_UQXD01000012.1 GCF_900544955.1 uncultured Oscillibacter sp. | reverse complement strand
CATCCGGGTTGGTGATGGTCTGCATGGACGCGCGGTTCAGCGTCCCGTCCGGGTTTACCGCTACCTTTCCGGAGGTATCCGGCACCTGCTTGACACAAACAATGATTTTCATTTGACCTATACCTCCTTACTTATTTCACGCCCAGGCGGCTGGAAATGACCATGCGCTGGACTTCGGATGTACCCTCGTAAATCTCGGTGATCTTGGCGTCCCGCATCATACGCTCCACGGGATACTCCCGGGTGTAGCCGTAGCCGCCAAAGAGCTGCACGGCCCGGCGGGTGACGTCGGACGCGGCCTCAGCGGCAAAGAGCTTGGCCATGGAGGCGTCCATGGAATAGTCCTCGTGCAGCTGCTTTTTGCAGGCGGCGGCGTACACCAAATACTGGGCGGCCTGCATCCGGGTGTGCATATCGGCCAGCTGGAACTGGGTGTTCTGGAACTGGCTGAGGCGCTTGCCGAACTGGACCCGCTCCTGGGTGTACTTCACGGCCTCGTTGACCGCGCCCTCGCCCAGGCCCAGGGCCTGGGCTGCGATGCCGATCCGCCCGCCGTCCAGGGTCTGCATGGCGATTTTGAAGCCCTTGCCCTCCTTGCCCAGCAGGTTCTCTTTGGGTACGATGCAGTCCTCAAAGATCAGGTCGCAGGTGGAGGATCCGCGGATGCCCATCTTCTTCTCGTGCTTGCCGGTGGAGAAGCCGGGGAAACTCTTTTCCACGATGAAGGCGGAGATGCCGTGGTTGCCCTTGCTCTTGTCGGTCATGGCAAAGACCACGAAGGTGTCCGCCACGTTGCCGTTGGTGATGAAGCACTTGGAGCCGTTCAGCACATAGTGGTCCCCCTCCAGCACGGCGACGGTCTGCTGGCCGGAGGCATCGGTGCCGGCGTTGGGCTCCGTCAGGCCGAAGGCGCCCAGCTTGCGACCGCTGAGCAGGTCCGGAAGGTACTTCCGCTTCTGCTCCTCGGTGCCATTTTCATAGATGGGGGCGCAGCACAGGGAGGTGTGGGCGGAGACGATGACGGCGGTGGTGCCGCAGACCTTGGCCAGCTCCTCCACGCACATGGCATAGGAGAGCACGTCGCCGCCGGCGCCGCCGTATTCCTTGGGGAAGTAGATGCCCAGCATTCCCAGCTTGGCCATCTTCTCCACGGTCTCCATGGGGAAGCGCTCCTCCTCGTCGAGCTCCTCAGCCAGAGGCTTGACTTCGGTCTCGGCAAATTCACGATACATCTTGCGGAGCATCAGCTGCTCATTTGTCAGGTGAAAGTCCATACCATCCACTCCTTAAGATTGAAATGAAATTACTTGGAATAGTCGTAGAAGCCCTTGCCGGACTTGCGGCCCAGCAGGCCGCCACGGACCATCTTCTTCAGCAGGAGGGCGGGACGGTACTTGGAGTCGCCGGTCTCGTTGTACAGCGTCTCCATGATGGCCAGGCACACGTCCAGGCCAATGAAATCGCCCAGAGCCAGGGGGCCCATGGGATGGTTGGCGCCCAGCTGCATGGCCTTATCGATGTCGGCCACGGAGGCCACACCGGTCTCCACCAGGCCGATGGCCTCGTTGATCATGGGAACCAGAATCTTGTTGACCACGAAACCGGGGGCCTCCGCCACTTCCACGGGGTCCTTGCCGATCTCCTGGGTCAGCCGATAGATGAAGTCGAATGTCTCCTGGGTGGTGTTGGCGCCCCGGATGATCTCCACCAGCTTCATGCTGGGCACGGGATTGAAGAAGTGCATGCCGATGACGGGGTGCTTCAGCCCGTTGGCCATCTCGGTGATGGACAGAGAGGAGGTGTTGGAGGCAAAAATCGTCTCGGGCTTGCACATGGCGTCCAGCTCACCCAGCAGAACCTTCTTGGTGGCCATATCCTCCTTGACGCACTCGATGACGAGGTCGGCGTCGGCGCAGGCGGTCTTCTCCTCCACCAGGATGTTGGCCATCAGGGCGTCGGCGGCCTCCTGGGCCATCTTACCCTTCTCCACCCGCTTCTGCAGGGAAGCGGCCAGCTTATCCTTGTGCTTCTGGGCGGACGCCGTGGAGCTGGCGTACATCAGGGCGGTGTGGCCCTTCGCCGCGAAAACCTGGGCAATGCCGCTGCCCATCGTACCTGCACCAAAAATTGCTACCTTCATGTTGTTTTCCTCCTGTTATTTAAAATTCAGTCGTTTCGGTCACCTGTGTACCTTGGTTTCGGTCTGCGGGGGAAAAGAGAGCAAACGCTGACTTTGCCAATTTACTCACAATCTTCATTATAGGGTCCTCCTCCTCATTTATCAAGTCAAACTTGCAATGGTGTCCGCAGAAATTTCGTTTTTTTACAATTTGTACATATTCCCCTCTAAATTTTATACAAATCGTTAATACGTTAACAGGGCTTCCCCCGGCTCTCCCACCCGGAAAAGCATTTACAGCGCGGGGTTTCTGTGGTACAATCCCCTTTGCCGGGCCCGTTTTCGAGGCCCTTTTCGTTTGAAACCACAATCCCAGGAGGATGCTGCCATGCGTATGCGAAAAAAGAAGAATCTCATTCCCCGGATGGACCGCTGCGGCGACCGCCTGATCCGGGACCCCTATGACCGCCGGGGCCGGTGGCGGGAGCTGATGCCCCAGGCCCGGGAGGTCCGGCTGGAGCTGGGCTGCGGCAAGGGCCGCTTCACCGCCGGCACCGCCGCGGCGGAGCCGGACGTGCTGTTCATCGCCGTGGAGCGGGTGCCGGACGCCATGGTGGTGGCCATGGAGCGGTGCGTGAACGCCGGGCTCACCAACGTCTACTTTGTGGACGCCAACGCCGACCAGCTCCCCTCCTTCTTCGCCCCCGGCGAGGCGGACCGCATCTACGTCAACTTCTGCGACCCCTGGCCCAGCAAGCGCCACGCCAAGCGCCGTTTGACCCACGGGAACTTTTTGAAGCTGTACCGCCAGGTGCTGAAGATGGGCGGGCAGATTCACTTCAAAACGGACAACCAGGACCTGTTCGAGTTCTCCGTGGAGGAGATTCCCGCCTTCGGCTTCACGCTGTCGGAGGTCACCCGGAACCTCCACCAGGACGGCCCAGTGGGGGTCATGACGGACTACGAGGCCAAGTTCTACGAGCAGGGCCTGCCCATCAACCGGCTGGTGGCCACCATGATCCCCTGGGAGGAGCCCTTCCCCGCCGACATCGAGGTGGTGAAGGACCGGTGGCTGGACGCCTTCGCCGCCGGCGTGTCCGAGGCGGACCTGGGCAGACACGTCCTTTCGGAGGGGAGCTACCTCTGGCACCTCTTCTCCTGGAACCTGGCACCCTGCCGGTCCGGCGAGGCGGCCCGCCGGGCCCTGGCCGAGACTCCGGAGGAGACACTCTACCTCTTCTTCGCCGAATACCCCCCGGAGGGGGTCCCCCCGGTCCGGGCCATCTCCAGGGCGGAGATCGCCTCCCTGCCCGAGGAGGGCGGCGCGGTCCCTGGCATGGACTGGTATCTGGTGGACAAGGCGTTCACCTGGACCTACGCCCACACCCATGAGGCGGACTGCGGCCCCTACTTCTGCAAGGCCTCCCAGGAATAAGCGCGGGCCCCTCCCTTTGCCGGGAGGGGCCCTTTTCGCGCAAAAAACAGCGCCCCGGGAAGGTTCCCGGGGCGCTGTGGAGTCACCATCGGAGGGCCGCTCAGGCCTTCTTGGCGATCTCGGTGAGCTGGGTGAACGCGGCGGCGTCGTTGATGGCCAGCTCGGAGAGCATCTTGCGGTTGATCTCGATGCCGGCGGTCTTCAGGCCGTGCATGAAGGTGGAGTAGTTCATCCCGTTCATCTTGCAGGCAGCGGAGATGCGGGTGATCCACAGGGACCGGAAGTCGCGCTTCTTCAGCCGGCGGCCGGTATATGCATAGCTCAGGGATTTCATGACTGCCTGATTGGCAACCCGGAAATGCTTGGACTTGGAACCCCAGTAGCCCTTGGCCATCTTCATGACCTTGCTTCTTCTCTTGCGCGTCATCATCGCGCCCTTAACTCTAGCCATTGTGTAAAGCCTCCTATTCTAAACGTCTCGTATCTTACTTGTAGGGGATCATCTTGCGGACAGCGTCCATGTTGGTGGCATCCGCATAGCCGCCGGCACGCAGACGACGAGTACGCTTGGTATCCTTCTTGGTCAGGATATGGCTCTTGTAGGCCTTGGCCCGCTTGACCTTGCCGGTCTTGGTGAGGTTGAATCTCTTCTTGGCACCGCTATGGGTTTTCAGCTTAGGCATCGTAGTTTGCTCCTTCCGTGTGTTTGAAAATCTTGGTTATCTTACTTGCCGGCCTTGGGGGAGAGGAAAATGGACATCATGCGTCCCTCCAGCTTGGCGGATTTGTCCAGATTGGCGGTCTCGGCACACTGCTCTGCAAACCGGGCCAGCAGCTCTCTGCCGATGTCGGTGTGAGCCATCTCGCGGCCGCGGAAGCGGACGGAGACCTTGACACGGTTGCCTTCGGCGATGAACTTCTGCGCGTTTTTGAGCTTCGTGTTGAAGTCTCCGATATCAATGCCCGGAGACATCCGGATCTCCTTGATCTCGACCACATGCTGGTTCTTCCTGGCTTCCTTTTCCTTCTTGCTCTGCTCAAACCGGAACTTTCCGTAGTTCATCAGCTTGCAGACCGGAGGGGTCGCCTGGGGCGAGATTTTGACCAGGTCCAAACCCTGCTCATCGGCAATCCGCAAGGCTTCCGCGGAAGCCATGATGCCGAGCTGTTCCCCCTCGGAACCGATCAGCCGGATTTCCTTGTCGTTGATATCTTCGTTCAGTTCATGCACTAACTTAGCTATGGTCGAAGCACCTCCATTCCAAAATGACAAAACGCGGACACCATCCCTGGCATCCGCGCAACAACAAACTGCCCCTAGGGCAGCCCGATTCTCACGATGTTGACCTCTTTGCCGGTGGCTGGAGGTGAGGCGGATGCATGCAGCCTTCTTTGTTTTGCTGATTTAGTATATCAGCCCCGTCCCGGTTTGTCAACCAAAATTTTTTCGCCGTCTCCGTATACTTTCCGCCCTGCCAGGAGAGAATAGGGCTGAACGCAAGTGAGTGGAAGGGGGTGTCCTTATGCAGAACCAGAACGAGCGCAATCAGAACAACCAGCAGAACCGCAACCAGAACGAGCGCAATCAGAACGAGCGCAGCCAGAACCAGCAGCAGAACCAGAATGAGCGCAACCAGAAGGAGAACCGCAAGTGAGCGCTTCCCTTTGACATGGAGACACGCGGCGGGATGTAGTCCCTGCCGCGTGTTTTTTTGCGCCGCGGCGGCCACTCCCCCGTTTCCCGCTTTTTCTTGCACCTTCCCCGGGCCTGTGATATGATAGGGGCCAACTTGATTGCGACAGGACGGGATGAACCGCTATGAAACAGCACGAGAAACTTCCGGGCTACCTCTTCGCCCTTTTCACCATCACGGTGTGGGGCTCCACCTTTATCTCCAGCAAGCTGCTGCTCCAGTACTACACCCCCTCCCAGATCATGCTGACCCGCTTTCTGCTGGCCTACGGGGCGCTGTGGCTGCTGCGGCCGAAAAAGCTGGCCCTCACCGGGCGGCAGGAGCTGGCCTTCCTCCTGCTGGGCGTCTCGGGGTGCTCCATCTACTTCTATACGGAGAACACCGCCCTGACCTACACCCTGGCCTCCAACGTCAGCATTCTGGTGGCCGCCGCGCCCATCTTCACCGCGATCCTGGCCCACGTCACCGGGGAGGAGCGGTTTCACCGGGGCACCCTCTTCGGCTTTCTGACGGCCTTCACCGGCGTGGTGCTGGTGGTGTGCAACGGCACCTTCGTGCTGCGGCTGAACCCCCGGGGGGACCTGCTGGCCCTGTCGGCGGCGCTGTGCTGGTCGGTCTACTCCGTGCTGCTGCGGCGGATGGGCCAGGGGCTGGACCCCCTTCTGATGACCCGGCGGACCCTCTTCTGGGGCGCCGCCACCGCCCTCCCCCTGGTGCTGCTGGAGCACGCCCCCTACCCCACCGCCCCCCTGCTGACGCCTCTGGCGGCGGGGAACTTCCTCTTCCTGGGCCTCATCGGCAGCGGCCTTTGCTACGTGCTGTGGAACAAGGCCTTCCGGCTGCTGGGGGTGGTGGCCACCAATAACTTCATCTACCTCAATCCCTTTGTCACCATCGTGGCCGCCCGGCTGGTTTTGAAGGAGCCCATCTCCCCCCTGGCCCTGCTGGGAGCGGTGCTCATCACTGTGGGCGTGGTGGTGTCCCAGCGGCGGGTGAAGGTCCCCGTGCCGGAAAAAGCAGGCGCCTGACAGGCGCCTGCTTTTCTCATCTCAGGAATTGGATGTTGGCGTCCACCCGGCCGCCGATGCCGTTGATGGAGCAGCTGCTGGAGAACTGCCAGTAGTCCATCTGGTAGTAGAAGGCGGGGTAGAGCTTCTCGGAGCTGGCGCTCTTATACTCCGGATACCAACTCAGGTAGGGGGCGATGGCCCCCTGGTCGTACTTCACGTAGCTGACGTAGCTGCCCGCGTAGACCATGGGGGTGTAGCCCGCCTCCGCCACCCGCTGGCAGAAGGCCACGGCGCAGGCGGTGGCCATCTCCGGCGAGGTGCCGTAAACCCGGTAGGTGGCGTCGTGCATCTCCCAGTCGTAGGCCACCGGGCCGTTGATGTCCAAGTCCCGGAGCAGTCCGATGACGAAGTCCGCCTCCTCAATGGCCTCCTCCACGGTGATGGCCTGGGCGAAGAAGTACACCCCCGTCTCAATCCCCGCGTCCATGGCCCCCTGGATGTTCTCCCGGTAGAAGGCGTCGGCGTGGATGGCGCCGTTGGAGTAGCCCCGCAGGCCGATCCGCACCATGGCGAACTCCACGCCGTCGTCCGCCACGGCCTGCCAGTCGATGGTCTCGTTCTCGCTGGCCCGGTTCTGGTAGGCAGAGACGTCGATGCCGAAGCGGGTGCGGAAGGCGTCCCCCGCGTAAACCAGCCGGTCCTCCTCCCAGTAGAAATCCCCGGGGTAGAGCTGGCTGGGCGCCCGGTCCGCGTAGACGGGAATCTGCTGGTTGCTGTAGAGGAAGGTCTCCCCGTTGGTGGCGCCGGGGGTATAGACCTCACTGGGCCGGATGCCGGGCCCCTCCGGCTCCGGCGGAACCACCTCCGGGTCCTCCGGGTGCCCCGGGTCCTCCGGCGTCACGGGGGTCTCCTCCGGCTGGGTGGTGACCACGGTGGGCTCCACCCCGCTGAAATTCCGCACGCTGCCGGCGATGGTCACGTCCGTCAGCGTCACCGGCCCGGTGACGCCCGGCGCCAGAATCAGGTCCCCGGCGATGGTCATGTTCATCAGCTCCGCGCCGCCGGCGGCGTTGATCATCACCGTGCCGGCCTGGTCGCCGGAATAGGTGCCGCTCTCCTGGACCAGCACCTGAATCATGTTGTTCAGGATGTTGACGATCTCCGCCCGGGTGATGGGCTCCCCGGGCCGGAAGTCCCCGTTCCAGGTGTCCGTGATGTACCCCCGGGCGGACATCTCCGCCACGGCGCCCCGGGCGTATTCCGCCACAAGGTCCCCGTCGCCGTAGGGCAGGGCCACCTCTGCGTCACCGGTGATGGAGAAGGCCCGGGCAATCATGGTCACCGCCTGCTGGCGGGTGATGGTGTCCCCCGCCAGGGCCTTCCCGCCGTTGCCCAGGTACACCCCGGCGGCGTGAAGCTTCAAAATGGCGGACTCCCAGTAGGTCCCCGCGGTGTCGGAGAAGGTCTCCGCCGGGGACACCGCCCGGAACTGCAAAAAGCGGTCCATGATCCCGGCGAAGGCCCCCCGGGTGATGGAGTTATCCGGCCGGAAGGTCCCGTCCTCATACCCCTGGATGAGGCTGTACTCCTGACTCCACTTGGAGATGGCTCCCTGGGCCCAGTGGCCCTCGGTATCGGAAAATGCGGCGGCGGGCAGCATGGCCAGCGCGGCGGCCAGGGCCGCGGCGGTCAGCCGCCTGGGCAAACGAAAATGTCTCATAGTGGTTCCTTCCCGTCGAATTTTGTCGTCCTTCTTATCAGAAAATGCCGCAGCCCCAAAAGGGCTGCGGCATTATGTCGCCTGATCAACAGCGCCTGTCCTTCATTATACGGAAAGCGCTCCGCCGGGTCAAGACGAATTTCGGCATTTTCCGCATTTGTGAAAAAATGTTATGTAAAGGACTCAGAAGGTGGTGAACAGCTCGTCCAGATAGGCGAAGAGGCGGGGGCCGTCGGCGCCGGTCAGGGGGTCGTGGATGACGTCGTAGACCAGCAGCGGCTTGGCGCCCTCCAGCAGCGCCTCCGCCGCGGTGAAAAACGCCGCGGCCTCTGCCGCGTCCTCCTCCGGCAGCGGGGCCTCCCCGGCGGCGAAGGCCGCCTGAAGGCGCTCCGCCTCCACCGGCGTCCCGTCCTCCGCCAGGGAGAACAGCACCAGCTGAAAGTCCGACCGGCCGGTGGAGGTATAGGGGGCGTAGTGGAGCAGGTAGTCCCGCCCGTCCCGCTTTTGCAGGTACAGCTCCCCCCAGCCCGCGTGGGCGGAGCTGCAGGTAAAGCTGTACAGCGGACGGACGGAGCCATCCTCCTCCACCCACAGCACCGTCACCTCCCCCGCCGTGAAGCGGTCCGGGTCCAGGCGGCCGCCGTGGAGCTGCACCGGCTCCCCCAGGCGATCGCCGTCCATCTCCAGCACCAGCAGCTCCTCCACCCCGTCGTGGGTCAGATCCGCGTAGATGGCGGAGCACTCCGCCTCCCGGTACTGCGCCGCAAAATACTGCCGCAGGGCCTGCCGGGCCTCCGCCGCCGCCGGGGCCGCAGGCGTCTCCGCCTCCTGCTGTCCCGTCTGGGCACCGGGCCGGGAAAAGCCCACGGCGGCCGCCGTGGCCAAAAGCAGGCATAGCACGCCCGCCATTCGTTTTCTCTCCATACACCGCTTCCTTTCGGGACAAAACAGCCTGCCCCACTCCCATGTTTTGGAATAGACGGTTTCCACGGGCCATTTGTTCCCGCCATCGAAACTTTTTCTGGACGTCTTAAAGACGGCGGTCCCGGCCGCTTCGTTTCACCCGCTGGAAAAAAACAGCAAAACAGCCAAAAAGCGGCTTGCTTTTTGGCTGTTTTGCGCAGTTACCCTTACCGGCGGCGGACGGGGTAACAGACCTCCGTCACATATTCCTCCGGGTTCTCGGTCTCGTGGGGGCTGACGTGGTAGAGGTTGAAGGCGGTGCCGTCAAAGGCATAGCCGTTGCTCTCCACCCAGGCGGCCACCGCCGCGTTGACGGCGCCAATCTGCTCGTAGCTGCCCTTGCACACAGCGGAGGCCACCTCCACCGCAGGCATGGTCTTGAACTTCACGTGGGGGGTGTCCGGGTAGCTGCCCCGGACGCTCTTTTGGATCTCCACGTCCACATCCCGCTCCTTGTACTCCCCGTCAAAGAAATACGCCGCGCACAGCACCGGGTCCCCGTCCCGGATGGCCAGGTGGGCCGTCTCCTGTAAAAAAATCCGCCAGAGGTCTCCCTCCCGGTCGTAGCTGGGGATCACCTGCCGGACGCTGGCCACGTACCGCTCCGGAATGGTCTTGATCGTCACATCATACTGCATATTCTCGCCCTTTCTCAGCCGTTCCACGGCTGTATCCAGAAGCCGCAGCCGATGCTGCACCTCCTCCGCCGTCTGGAGGAGCGCCTCCCGCTGCCGGGCAAGGCGCCGCTCCAGCGCGTCCGCGTCCGCCTCCCCCAGCAGTTCCCCCACCTCCGCCAGGGAGAAGCCCATGGCCCGCCAGGCCGTGATTCGGCAGGCGTCCCGCAGCTGGGCCTCCCGGTAATAGCGGTAGCCGGTGAAGGGGTCGGTGGTCTCCGGGGCCAGCAGGCCCAGCTCGTCATAGTGGCGCAGCATTCGGATACTGATTCTGGACAGTTTGGAAAATTCTCCGATTTTCAGCATGGAACATGTTCCTCCGCATCGGTATTTTTGAGCTCATCCATAGGATAGTCCCTCTCCCTGTGTGAGAGTCAAGGGCTTTTTCAAAAAAAGACCGCCCGCACCCCAAATAGGGTGCGGGCATCCGCGGTATGCGTCATTCACTCAGGGAGATCTCATGGCCCTGGATGACAATGGCGGAGATCTCCTCCCGCTCCAGGGGCATGCCGAACTCGTAGAGGATCTCGCAGGCAAAGCCCGCCTCGTCCTCTCCCCCGCCTGCAAAGCGGTATCCGGTGTGGGGCACCTCCGTCCCGTCCTCCATGCGGATCACGGCGTCCTTGAGCACGTCGCTCAAAGTCTCCACCTCCGCAAAGCCGCAGTGAAGCGTCATGCCGACCGACAGCGAGGAGACCCGCACCCGGTCCACCGTAAAGGCGCAGCTCTCCAGTTGGACCGCCTCCGCTTTCTCCACTACGGTCCCGCCGTCAAAGCTCAGCTCCAGCTCCAGCGTCCAGTTCCCGGGGATCAGCAGAACCTCCCGCCCGGCGGGGGACGCCCGGTCCTCGAAATCGTAGTAGCCGAAGTCATGGAAGGTGAGGGTGTACTTCCGCCCCTCCGTGGCCCGGTTCCGGTCGGTGCGGAAAATCATCATGAACTGGTTGTCCGCTAGGGAATCGTCCATATCGGGGTAGACGTACTGGGTGCCGCTGGAGCCGGACTCAAAGAAGGAGCCGTCCTGGCGCAGGAACAGGCCCGGCGCCACGGTCCGGCGGCCGAAGGTCCGCTCCAGCAGCCCCATGTCCTTCACGGTGATCCGCACCGCCGCCATGGCGTTCTCCCCCTCGGACACCGCGTCCAGCAGCTCCAAGCGGAAGTGATCGTCCTCCAGCACAGAGCCCACGTTGCCGCCGCCCATGTCCAGCAGCTGCTCCGTGTCCGCCGCCTCGCCGTACTCCGCCGCCCAGGGGCTTTCCTCGAACATCTGGCGGAAAAAATCGCCGCCCCGCAGGGCATAGCCCGCCGCCGTGCCCGCCAGCAGCGCCGCGATCACCGCCACCAGCAGCCACCGGGCCGGGTTCCTCTTCCGCCGCGGCGGCGGGGCCTCCGCCTCCTCCGCCTGGAGCCGCCGGGCATAGCGCCAGGGATCCGCCAGCATCCGCCGCATCCGCCGCCGCTGGCGGAGGGACACGGGCGGCGGCGGGGTTTTCTCCAGCTCTCTCAGGTCCTCCTGGAGTGCTTCCTCCAGCGCGTTTTTCAGCATCGCGTCAAATACAGGCCCGTCCATCCAGGTACCCCTCCTTCCGCAGCCGTTCAATCAGCAGTTTTCGTCCCCGGAACACCCGGGTCTTGACGGCGCTCTCCGTCAAATCCATGGCCTGGGCGATCTCCGCCAGGCTCCACTCCGCCACGAAGCGCAGCTCCAAAATCCGCCGGTAGTCCGGCGGCATCTGCCGGATCAGGGCCACCAGGGCCTGAAACTGGCCCTCGTCCGCCGGAACCGAGGGCTCCCACCGGGCGTCCTCCAGGTCCGTCTCGTGCTTCTCCCGGCGGAGCATGTCCAGCGCCGTGTTCTTCACCACCACCGCCAGCCACGCGGACAGCCGCTCCTCCGGCCGCTCCCGCAGCTCGTCATAGTGGCGGATCAGCTTCATAAACGCGTCGTGGACGGCGTCCTCCGCCCGGGGACCGCTCCCCAAAAGCTGGGCCGCCAGACGGCTCATCCGCTGGTAGTTGGCCCGGTACAGCCGGGCAAAGTGCTCCCGGTCCGGGTCCGACGCCAGCAGCATGGTATACGATGTGAGCATATGGGCCTCTCCCCCCTTTTTTGGCTTCCCTCTGCCTGATAAACGTCTCAGACCGCCGGAAGGTTGCAGGAACTTGAAAAAAACATCCGCCCTGCCCGGGGCAGGACGGATGTCTCCCGGTTTTGCGTGGCGCCGGGCGCCTCACTCCACCGTGACGCTCTTTGCCAAGTTCCGGGGTTTATCAATATCGCAGCCCCGCTGCAGCGCCACGTAGTAGGCGAACAGCTGCAGCGGCACCACGCCCAGGGAGGGCTGGAGCACCGGATGGGTCTCGGGGATGACGATGGCGGCGTCGGCGGTCTTCTCCATCCGCTCCCGGAAGGGCTCCGTGGTGACCGCCAGCACCTCGGCCCCCCGGGCCTTCACCTCCACCACGTTGCTCATGGCCTTGTCGAAGAGGGCGGCGTAGGTGCCCAGGGCCACCACCAGGGTGCCCGGCTCAATCAGGGAGATGGTGCCGTGCTTCAGCTCGCCGGAGGCGTAGGCCTCGGAGTGGATGTAGCTGATCTCCTTGAGCTTCAGGGAGCCCTCCAGGCCCATGGCATAATCCAGGTTCCGACCGATGAAGAAGATGGACTCGTGGTTGAAGTACCGGGAGGCAAAGTACTGGACGTCCTCCGGGTGGGCCAGAATCCGCTCCATCTTCTCCGGCAGGGCCTGGAGCTCCTCCAGGACGGCGGCGTACTCCGCCGCGCCCACGCTGCCCAGCAGATCCCCCAGGTACAGGCCGATCAAATCCATCAGCACCAGCTGGGTGGTATAGGCCTTGGTGGTGGCCACGGCGATCTCCGGCCCCGCCCAGGTGTACAGCACGTCGTCCGCCTCCCGGGCGATGGAGCTGCCCACCACGTTCACCACCGCCAGCGTCCGGGCGCCCCGGCGCTTGGCCTCCCGCATGGCGGCCATAGTGTCCAGCGTCTCGCCGGACTGGCTGATGACGATGACCAGCGTCCGCTCATCCACCAGCGGATCGCTGTAACGGAATTCCGAGGCCAGCTCCACCTGCACCGGGCGGCGCAGCAGCCGCTCCCAGTTGTACTTGCTGACCATGCCCACGTGGTAGCTGGACCCGCAGGCGATGATGAAGATGCGGGAGATGTCCCGCACGTAGGACGCCGTCAGCTTCACCCGGTCCAGCACCACTCTGCCCTCCCGGATACGGGGGAAAGCGGTCTTGCGGATGGCCTCCGGCTGCTCCATGATCTCCTTGAGCATGAAGTGGGGGTAGCCCCCCTTCTCCGCGGCGGACACATCCCAGTCGATTTGGTGGTGCTCCTTGTCCAGGGGGATCAGCTCGCTGTCGAAGACGTCGATGCTGTCGGCGGTGACCACGGCGATCTCCCCATCGTTCATATACACCACGTCCCGGGTGTACTTGATGACCGCCGTCACGTCGGAGGCGATGAAGTTCCCCTCCGGGCTGTACCCCAGAATCAGGGGACTGTCCTTCCGGGCGGCGATGAGGGCGTTGGGATAGTCGGAGCAGATGATGCCGAAGGCGTAGGACCCCTCGATGCGGCGCAGGCAGCGGCCCACCGCCTCCAGCATGTTGTGGCACTCGTTGTAGTGGAATTCCAGCAGCTGGGCCACCACCTCGGAGTCCGTGTCGGAGGTAAAGGTGACGCCCTGCTTGAGGAGGTGCTCCTTGATCTCCATATAATTTTCAATGATGCCGTTGTGGACCAGGGCAATGCTGCCGTTTTCGCTGACGTGAGGGTGGGCGTTGACGTCGTTGGGCTCGCCGTGGGTGGCCCAGCGGGTGTGGCCGACGCCCAGCGTACCCTCCAGGTCGGCGCCGCCGCGGGTCAGGTCCGACAGCACCTGCAGCCGGCCCTTGCTCTTTTTCACCTGCAGTCCCGCCGTCTCCGAGCGGACCGCGATGCCGGCGGAGTCATAGCCCCGGTATTCCATCCGGGCCAGACCGTCCAGCAAAATGGGCGCCGCCTGCCGGCGGCCTACGAATCCGATGATTCCACACATAAAGAAAATCCTCCTGATACAAAAAGTGATCAAAAGGACAAATGCGCAGTCATTTGTCGCTTTTCCCGCGGTCACAGCCTCTCTGTTTTGCGGTTTCCCGCATATTTGTCAGCTGTGTCACATGTCCGCGGCCACGGAAGAGCATCCGCCGAATGTTCGATTCTCTCTTCTCCTCGTTATCCTGTAAAGCAAAAACACTCCACAGGAACATGGCGCTCTGATGGGATCTCCCCATGGGCCTCCTCTCTGCTCTGCGATTTTTCATGATGGGTCTCTATGATAAAACTCCCCTTCGGAAGCTGTATCCCGTATAAAACGCGCCCCTCCGGCAAATCCTACTGCAACGGAGGAGACTGCATATGATGACCGCTTTTGCCCGCACCGTGATACTCTACTTTCTCATCATGATCGGCCTGCGGCTGATGGGTAAGCGCCAGATCGGCGAGCTGGAGCCCAGCGAGCTGGTACTGACCATGATGATCTCGGACCTGGCCACCGTACCTATGCAGGATTTCGGCATCCCGCTGCTGGCGGGCGTCATTCCCATCCTGACGCTGCTGGCCCTTTCCATGCTGTTGAGTCAAATATCTTTACACAACCTGCGGTTCCGGGAGCTGGTCTGCGGAACACCCGCCATCCTCATCCGCCACGGCAAGGTGCAGCAGGCAGTGATGCAGAAAAACCGATACACCCTGGACGAGCTGCTGGAGGAACTGCGGGGCCAGGGGATTTCCAGCGTGGAGGACGTGAAGTACGCCGTGCTGGAGAACTCCGGACAGCTGTCCGTGCTGCCCTGGGGCCGCTGCCAGCCCCCCACCGCCGCCCAACTGGGGCTGGAGACGGCGGACGACGTGACGCTGCCGGTGATCCTCATCAACGACGGCCGGGTGCTGCGCAAACATCTGCGCGCCTGCGGACGGGACGAGGCGTGGCTCCAAAAGACCCTGCGCAGCCAGTCCCTGTCGGGGCCGGAGGAGGTCTTTTTGCTGACGCTGGATGAAGAGGGAACCGTATTCTGCGTGAAAAAGGAGACGCCGGCATGAAAAAAGCCTATCTGCCTCCCCTTCTGGTGCTGGGGGCCATTCTGGCCTTCTGCCTGTGGAACGGCGCCGCCATGAAGACGGAGACCGCCCGCTGGCAGTCCCAATTGCAGCAGGTAGACGCCCTGGCCCAGGCCGGAAACTGGGCCTCCGCCGTGGAGGTCCTCACCGACAGCTACCAGGACTGGGCCGCCCGCCAGACCTATCTCCACGTGGTCTCCGCCCACGACGCCGTGGACGACGCCGAGGCCATGTACCGCCGGGCCATGGCCTTTGCCGCCGCCCGGGAGCCCAGCGAGTTCCGGGCGGAGGTTTCCGACCTGCGGGACCAGCTGCGGCTGCTGGCGGAGATGGAGCGGTTCTCGGTGCGAAACGTGCTGTAAAGGAATCTTACTTCTCAGACAGCAGCTTGTTCAGTTCCGCCATGAAGGTGTCGATATCCTTGAACTGGCGGTACACGGAGGCAAAGCGGACGTAGGCCACCTGGTCCACGTTCCGCAGCTGGTCCATGACCCGCTCGCCGATGACCTCGGTACGGATCTCCCGCTCCATGGAGTTTTGGAGGTCCTGCTCGATCTCATCGGCGATCTTCTCCAGCTCTGCCAGGGGCACCGGCCGCTTTTCGCACGCCCGGATCATGCCCCCCAGCACCTTCCGCCGGTCGAAGCTCTGGCGGCTGCCGTCCTTCTTCACCACCACCATGGGCAGGCTCTCCACCGTCTCATAGGTGGTGAAGCGCTTAGCGCAGGAGAGGCACTCCCTCCGGCGGCGAATGCTGGCGCCCTCGTCGGCGGGGCGGGAATCAATGACCTTGCTCTCGCTGTAACCGCAAAATGGACATTTCATGGCGGACCTCCGATCCCGGCCGGGACCTCCGGCGCGGTCTTTTGTGGTGTGGGAAATGCCGGAGAGAGGACGGCCCCAGGGCGGTCCTCCCACCGTATTTTTTTATTATACCATACCCCCATCGGATATGGTATCCATAATTCATTTGATTGCCTGGATTTTTTTGGACAAATTCCACGGAGAACGGAGGGGTCGCCGGATGCGCCGTCTCACACCCTGGGGCCTGTGCGTGGCCGCCCCCTATTTTCCCCTGCCCCTGCTGGCCCTGGAGGGCCCCCTGCCCCTGCTGCTGACGGCGGCGGCGCAGATGGGGGCGGTGCTAGGGCTGGAGGGGGCGTACAGCCGCTTCCGCCTGCGGGCGGGGGCGGCGGACCTCCGCCGCCGGTTTTACCGGGCCGCCGTCTGGGCACTGGCGGCACTGCCCTGCCGTCTCCTTGTCCCGGCGCTGAGTCCCGGCGGGGCGCTGGCCCTGTGGGGGGCGGCCTGCGTTTTGGTCTGCCGCCTCCGGCCCGCCGCTCAGTGAAACACCGGCCACTCCTCCCGGTCGAAGGCGAAGATCCAGTAGTCCGCCCCCTGGATGCGGCCCAGCCGGGCAAAGCAGAACAGGGACGGCAGGGGGAAGGGCTTTTTGGTGTCGCAGGGCAGGGCCAGGCGGCGCTGCCCGTCCCCCGTCTGCCAGGTCAGCGCCCCCTGGACGCCGTGGAGCTGCCGCCGCAGCCACAGGGTGCGGAACAGCCGCTCCGGCTCCGCCGCCGGGGTCCAGGCCGGGGTCTCCCGGCTCTCCCCAGCCGGCCGCAGCTCCCCCCGCAGCAACCTTCCCAGCGGCTCCGTCATCCGCTGGGAAAATCGCCGCCGGATGGCGGCCTGCTCCCCGGCGGGCTCCAGCACCCCCAGCCGCAGCTCTCCCCGCTCTCCCACGGCCCAGACGCACCAAAGGCCCTCCCGGGGTGGGCGGCACCGGGCGGAAAACCAGGTGTACAGCGCTTCTCCCTCCACCGTCAGCTCCCCGGCGTTCCGGCCCTCCCACAGTATCGGAAACCTGTCCATGGTTCTCCTCCCCTCCAAAAAAAGATGCCCGTCTGCGCAATCCTATGCGCGGACGGGCGTCTTTATGAGGCTCAGGCGATGGTGTAGCTTCCCCGGACCAGCAGCTTGGTGGTGGCGGCGGTGGCCCGCACGCCCCGGCCCTCAACGGTCATCATGTACAGGTGGTTCTGGGCCAGGGCGGCGCCGCCGCTGAGGGCGGCCGCGGTGGTCTCGTCAATCAGCCCCGGGGCCGAGGGGGCCACGCAGGCGGCGCTGCCCACCCGCAGCATCACCTCGCAGCCGATGTCCCCGGTGAGGACCTGCCCGCTGGAGAGGGTCACCACCGTGAAGGTGGCGGAGGAGGCGCTGCCGGAGGGGGCCTGTCCCCCCGTCTGCTGGGCGATCTGGCTGTTGCGGAGGGCGATTTTCTCGTCCACCCGCTGGAGGACATTGTTCAAAAACGTCTCGTTGAGATAACTCAGCGTCACCAAGGGGTCCTGGTCGGACCCCGCCTCCGCCGCCAGGGACACCGTCATATTCAGTCCCGCGCAGAGCACCAGCAGCGCCAGCAGCCGCAAAAACCACCTGTTCTTTTTCATATGTACCTCCGTCGTCTGTCCTTCGTCTTGGGAAAGCCGCTCCCCCGGAAAGGGATCCATGCCCTTCCCGGGGATGCGGCGCTTCACACCATCTGGTCGTGGGGTAAACCGAAACTCACCGCGATGGCAAAGTCCACCTTCTCCATCACGTTTTCTTCCACATGACCCATCCGCTCCCGCAGCCGCTTTTTGTCCAGGGTCCGCACCTGCTCCAGCAGGACCACGGAATCCCGGCTCAGTCCGCAGCTCTGGTCCACGGGAAGGTCGATATGTGTCGGCAGCCGCGCCTTGCCCGTCTGGGAGGTAATGGCCGCCGCGATCACGGTGGGGCTGTAACGGTTCCCGGTGTCGTTCTGAATGATCAGAACCGGCCGGACGCCGCCCTGTTCGCTGCCCACCACCGGGGAGAGATCGGCATAGTAAATATCGCCGCGCTTGACACTCGTATCCACAAAGTTCACACTCCGCCGAAAGAAGTACCCGTCACCGAAGGAATTTCGGTGAGGCCACTTTCATTCTCCCACGCAGTTACGGAATTTATACGCCGCCCGGGAGGCAAAATTCCGGCGTCCCTGCCCCGTACTATCCTATGCCCGGGACAGGACCTGAGTGTTCCCTTTTCTCTACAGCAGCCGGAGGCTCCGCTCCACCGCTGTTCCGTTCTCCATGTACAGCCGGGGCACCCGCTTGCTCACCGCGCAGGTCAGCTCGTAGGGGATGGTGTCCAGCAGCCGGGCCAGGGTGTCCACCCGCTGCTCCTTACCGAACAGCTCCACCGCATCCCCCACGTGGACCTCCGGCAGCCCGGTGAGGTCCACCATGGTCATGTCCATGCAGATGCGGCCCCGGATGGGGGCCGGGCCGGAGGCCGTCCGCACTGCCATGCGGTTGGAGAGACCCCGGAACAGCCCGTCCGCATAGCCGATGGGCAGCACCCCCACCCGGGTCTTCTCCGCCGTATGGTAGGTGCGGCCATAGCTGATGTCCGTGTCCGGGTCGAAGACCTTGATGGTGGAGATGCAGGATTTCAACGTCATCACCGGCCGCAATCCCAGGGCCTCCGCGTCGTCCCCCACGCCGTAGAGGGCGATGCCGGGGCGGACCATGTCCAAAAACATCTCGGGATACCGGGCCAGCGCGCCGCTGTTGGCGCAGTGGCGGAGGGCGAAAGTCCGCCCCCTGGCGGCCAGGGCCTCCAAAACCGCCGTGAAGAGGGCAAACTGCTCCCGGGTGTAGGCCTCGCTGTCCGCGCCGCCGTCGTCTGAGACGGCGAAGTGGGTGAAGATGCCCTCCGCCGCCAGATGGGGCAGGCCGCAGGAGCGGCAGATGGCCTCCACGCCGCCGTCAAAATGGCCGTCCCGCACCAAAAAGCCCAGCCGGGACATGCCGGTGTCCACCTTGATGTGGACCTTCAGCGTGCCGCCGCAGGCCGCGGCGGCGGCGCTGTACGCCTCCGCCTTGGCCTGGGCGGAGACGGTCTGGGTGATGCCGTAGCGGATCAGCTCCGGCACCATCTCCGGCGGCGTGTGGCCCAGAATCAGCACCGGCATGGCGATGCCGCCGTGGCGCAGCTCCCGGGCCTCGTCCAGGCTGGACACCGCCAGGTAGTCGGCCCCCAGGGCCTCCAGCTTCCGGGCGGTCTGCACCGCGCCGTGGCCGTAGGCGTCCGCCTTCACCACGCCCAGATACTTCACGCCCGGACCGGTGCGCAGCCGGGCCTGGCGGTAATTGTGGGCCAGGGCGTCCAGATCAATCTCCGCCCAGGTCCGCCGTAAAATCGTGTCTTCCATGGAATCGGGTCCCTTCTCCGTTGTCTTGCAGCGTCCTTTTTAGGATACCGGCTGCTCCATCGTATCACAAAACACGAAATTCGTAAACTCCGCCGTCAAAATTATTTCCCCGTCCACGGCGATCTCCCCCCGGAGGGGCGTGCCGTCGTCCTGCCGCAGCCACACAGTGGAGACGATCTTCCCGTCCTGGACGCCGCTCTGGTCCACGGTGATGCGCAGGCAGGGGACGTCGTTCCACGCCTCCTCGTTCTCCTCCAGCAGCCACCCGTCCCGCAGGGCGTTCATCAGCCGGGGCAGGCACAGCGCCGGGCTGATCTCCTCCCGGCCCACAGGCCCGGCGTTGAGGCACAGGTCCTCATATTCCAGGCTCCAGTCCGTGTCCGACAGCCGGGCTCGCACCCCGGCGATGCTCTCCGGCTCCAGCACCTCCACGGTGCTCTCCCCGCCGGGGACGTAGTCGCAGCGCAGCACCGCCTCCCAGGCCAGGTCTTCCTGGCCGCAGGAGACCTTCGCCTCCATGGTGCAGCCCGCCATGTCGTGGTAGCGGTCCCGCAGGTCCGCCGCCTCCGCCTCGTCTGTGCCGCCGCAGGCCGTCAGCAGGCACAGGATCATCATTGGTACGCACAGCCACTTCCACCTGCGCACCCTTCATTCCTCCCGTCCGTTTCATTCTCCAAAGACCGCCGGCAGTTCGGCGATCACGTCCTCCGGCGTCATGCCGTAGGGGGTGAGGCGCTCCGCCGCCCGGTCCCCCGCCCGGCCATGGAGCCAGACGCCCGCCGCCGCCGCGTGCACGGCCGGGGCCCCCTGGGCCAGCAGCGAGGCGATGACACCGGTGAGCACGTCGCCGCTGCCGCCCTTGGCCAGGCCCGAGTTCCCCGTGGTGTTCACCAGCGCGTTCCCCGCCGGGGAGGCCGTCACGGTCCGGTGGCCCTTCAGCACCAGCACACAGCCGTGATCCGCCGCAAAGGCCCGGGCCGCCCCCACCCGGTCCCCGCCGCGAAGGTCCCCGCCCAGGCGGGCGAACTCTCCGTCGTGGGGCGTGAGGATGGTGACGCGGCCCCGCCGGGCATCCAACACATCCATATGCCCCGCCAGCGCGTTTATGCCGTCGGCGTCCAGCACCACCGGCTTTTCCGTCTCCAGCAGCGCCAGCACCAGCCGCTCCACTGCCTCCCCCCGGCCCAGCCCCGGGCCCAGGGCCAGCACACCGCAGGCAGACAGCTTGTCCCGGATGGGCTGTAAAGCCTTATAGCTAAACAGCCCCTTCTTCTCCGGCAGGGGGAATGGCATGGCGCAGACGCACTTGGCCGCCTCCACCGCCCAGATGCTCTCCGGCACTCCCAGGGACACCAGGCCGCAGCCGGAACGCACCGCCGCCGCCGCGGTGAGATAGGGCGCCCCGGTATAGCCCACGGCGCCGCCCACCACCAGCAGCTTGCCAAAGTCCCCCTTGTGGCCGTCCGCCCTCCGGGACGGCAGGGCGGCGCGCACAAAGTCCGCCTCCACCGACTGGGCCGGGCACACCAGCCCCGCAGCCAGGTCCCGGGGGATGCCGATGTCCCGCACCTCCACCGCACCGGCGCACAGGGCGCCCTCCCCCACCGCATGGCCGACCTTCTGATGGGTAAAGGTCACTGTCCTGTCAGCCTTTACGGCGCAGCCCAGCACCCGGCCGGTGTCCGCCTCCACGCCGCTGGGGATGTCGGCGGCCACCACGGCCCCCCGGCCTGCGTTCATCAGCCGGATGGCCGCGGCATAGGCGGAGTCCGGGGCGATCTCCCGGGAGAGGCCCACCCCCAGCAGGGCGTCCACCACCACGTGGCTGTTCAAAATCCAGGCGGCGTGGGCCGCCTCGTCAAAGGGCTCCAGCTCCACGCCGCACTCCGACAGGCGGCCCGTCATTTCCAGGGCGTCGGACGTCAGCTTCTCGTAGCTGCCCACCAGGAACACCCGCACCCGCAGCCCTGCCAAAAACAGCAGCCGGGCGGCGGCGATGCCGTCCCCGCCGTTGTTGCCGCTGCCGCAGAGCACCGCGCCCCGGCACCTCCCCGGCCGGTCCGGCAGCAGGGCCAGGGCCACCTCCGCCACGCCCTCCGCCGCCCGCTCCATCAGATCCAGAGAGGGGATGTTCCGCTCCCGGATGGCCCGCTCGTCCAATTCCCGCATCTGCGCCGCCGTCGCCAATTTCATCCGTGTCGCCTCCCGTGTGATGTTTTCTCTATTATAAGGGGTTCTACGGTGCAATGCAATCCGATTTCCCGCCCGCCGGGCCCCGGAATTTTGTCACCAAATCGTTATGATTTCCGGGGAAAACCCTGCTATGATGAACCCATCAAAGGAGGTGTCCCCATGAGACGGATGGTTTCCCTACTGCTGATGCTGGTGCTGCTGGCGGGCTGCGCCCCGACCAACGCGCCGGAAGCGCCGGAGGTCCCGGAGGAACCGGCACCGCTCCTCTCCATGCCCGTCCCGGAGACCCCCCGGGAGGCGGACATGCTGAATCTCTACGCCGCCGCGGCCCAGGTGTACGACTGGTTCGACCTGGGCACCCTGCCCCTGGACCGGACGGACAGCCGCACCGAGGGAGATGCCGTCTACTACCGGGTGGACTGCCGGGATTTCCCCATGCCCACGCTGGCCGTCCAGAAAGCGACGGACAGCTACCTCCCCTATCGCGCCGCCGTCTCCATCGCCTCCCTGGCGGACCTGCGGGCCCAGGCGGAGACCTATTTCTCCCCGGCGCTGGTGGACGCCCTCTTCGCCCTGTCCCCGGACCACTACCGGGACTTTGACGGCGTGCTCTACGCCCAGGACGGCGCCCGGGGCGAGAATCTCTACCTTCTGGACAAGACCGTGGAGGTAAACCAGGCGGAGGAGGACCGGTGGATCGTGACCCTCACCTTCTGGGCGGACAGCTGGGAATGGGAGCGGCCCGACGTCACCATCGGCTATTCCCAGACAACGCTGGCGTATGAAAAGACAGAGGACGGCTGGCGGTTCACCAGCTTCTGCCCCAGCGACGGTCTGGACCTGGACGCAGACACGGTGTTCACCTTCTCCTACGACCCCGACACCTTCTCAAAGGAGGCGCAGGCGCGGAAGGACTGGTCCCATCTACAGTTGGCGCTGTTCCTCCTCCACTCCGACGGGGCCTATACGGAGGGCGCCAGCGACGATCTGTTCTTCCGCTTCCTGGACGCCCCCCAGGCGGTGCTCTCCGCCCTGGCGACCCTGCGTCCGGCGTGGCAGCAGACCGTGGCCGATCTCCTGGGCGGCGCCGCGTGGTACTGGCATCCGGACAGCGGCTACGGCGACCTCCTGCAGGTTCTCATGCCCGCCAATGACGCCGAGCAGGCCGCGGCGGAGGCGCTGCGCGCCGCCTACGACGATGCCGTGGCCAGAGGGGACGGCGGCCCGGGCCCCCTGGCGGCGGAGTTCGCCCTGATCGTGCCGGGGACGAAGGGCGTTTTGACCCTGGGTCCCCAGGAGGGTACCTTCCCCTGGGGCTACGACCTGGAGGGTACCGTCACCCACACCGGCAGCGGCGACACCTTCGGCACCGTGTATGAGCTGGACTGCGGAACCCTTCAGCTGGCCTATTCCGTCCAGGACGGCGTGGAATACCTCTATAAACTCTCCACCACCGTCCCCTACGACCAATCCGAGGGCTATCTCTGCACCGCCCGGGGCCTCTACTGCGGGTACAGCGAGGAGAGCCTGCGGCGCACCTACATCCAGGCGGTGAAGATCGAGGGCGCGTCCCCGGACCCCTACGACGCCTGCTACCTCTACGAGCCCGGCGGGGACGCCGGCTGCAAGCACATCGCCATCTTGGTAAAGGACGGCGTGGTGACGAAAATCGAGATGGAGGACCTGCGGGATGTCCGCCTGCTGGACCCCTGACGCCCTCCTCCCCCATCCCGCCTGAAATCGGCGGGATGGGGGATTTTTCTCTTGCAATTCCCCATTTTCTGTGATATAAGTAGGAGTTGTTATCAGCGATGAACGGGAAAATAACCGCGAGACGCCGCCAAGAGAGGTCTGGTCACCGGCTGCAAGCCAGACTGCGGACGCCCGGTTTGGTTCGCCCGGGAGCTGCCGTGGAGACACGGCGGACGCCCTCCGTTACCGGGGCGGCAAGTGCGCGCCGGAAGGCGCGAATCTGGGTGGTACCGCGGAAGGCAGGCCTTTCGTCCCAACGGGGGGACGGGGGGTCTTTTCTTATGCCCCGGGGCGGATGCCACGGGCCGTCAGGCCCGCCCGCCCGGCGCCGGCGCGCCGCTCTCTTCTCCGTCATCCACATCCGAGAAAAGGAGTTATTCATGATGAAAGAACAACTGGAAGCCATTCGCAAGCAGGTGCTGGGGGCCGTGGAGGCCGCCGGCAGTACGGCGGCGCTGGAAGCCATCCGGGTGCAGTACCTGGGCAAAAAGGGCGAGCTCACCGCCATGCTCAAGCAGATGGGCAAGCTCTCCCCGGAGGAGCGGCCCGTCATGGGCCAGCTGGCCAACGACGTCCGCGCCGCGGTGGAGGCGGCTCTGGAGCGCCAGGCCGCCCGCCTGGCGGAAAAGGCCCTGGCGGAAAAGCTGGCATCGGAGGCCCTGGACGTCACCATCCCCGGCAAGCGGCTGCCGGTGGGCCACAAGCACCCCATGTACACGGTGCTGGACGAGATCAAGGAGATCTTCATCAACATGGGCTTTGAGATCATGGACGGCCCGGAGATCGAGCAGGCGGACTACAACTTCACCAAGCTCAACGCCCCGGAGGACCACCCCTCCCGGGAGTGGTCCGACACCTTCTACCTGACGGAGGACTCCTCCATCCTGCTGCGCTCCCAGACCTCCCCCATGCAGATCCGGGCCATGGAGACCTACGGCGTGCCCATCCGCATGATCTCCCCCGGCCGGGTGTACCGCAAAGACGAGGTGGACGCCACCCACTCCCCCATGTTCCACCAGATCGAGGGCCTGGTGGTGGACAAGGGCATCACCATGGCGGATTTGAAGGGCACGCTGAACGCCGTCATCCGGGAGATTTACGGCCCCGACACGAAAACCCGCTTCCGCCCTCACCACTTCCCCTTCACCGAGCCCAGCTGCGAGATGGACATCCAGTGCCACAAGTGCGGCGGCGCGGGCTGCCCCACCTGCAAGGGCGAGGGCTGGATTGAGGTGCTGGGCGCCGGCATGGTCCACCCCAAGGTACTGCGCAACTGCGGCGTGGACCCGGACGTGTACGCCGGCTTCGCCTTCGGCTTCGGCCTGGAGCGGCTGGCCATGGGCCAGTTCAAAATCAGCGACCTGCGGCTGATTTTTGAAAACGACATCCGTTTCCTGGAGCAGTTCTGATCTCTCCCGGGAGCGCGGGGCCCGGCGCACGCCGCCCCCCCTCCCGTCTTTCCAATCCCTAATTCATGAAGGAGTTTATGCGCTATGAAGCTATCGAGAAAATGGCTGAAGGACTATGTGGACATCGGGCCTGTGAGCGACCGGGATTTCGCGGATGCCATGACCCTCTCCGGCTCCAAGGTGGAGGTCACCGAGGTCCTGAATGAATCCCTGAAAAACGTGGTGGTGGGCCGCATCGTCTCCATGGAACGCCACCCCGACTCCGACCACATGTGGGTCTGCCAGATCGACGTGGGCGGCGACGCGCCCATTCAGATCGTCACCGGCGCCTGGAACATCCACGCCGGCGACCTGGTGCCCGTGGCCCGGCACAAGTCCCTGCTGCCCGGCGGCGTGAAGATCGAAAAGGGCAAGCTGCGGGGCGTGGCGTCCGAGGGGATGCTGTGCTCTTTGAAGGAGCTGAACCTCACCGCCGAGCACGACTACCCCGGCGCCGTCATCACCCCCGCCGCGCTGCTGAACGACTACAAGCCCCTGGACCCCGCGAAGCCCTCCATCCCGGCGGACGTCCAGTCCGGCCACAAGCTCTTCGGCACGGTGATCGCCGCCCAGGTGACGGCGGTCCTTCCCGCCCCGGAGGGCTGGGCGTGCACCCTCGCCTACCCCGGCGAGGGCGGCCCCGCCGCCGTTACCACCCCCTGCTCCAACCTCCACCAGGGGGACCTGGCGGCCTATGACACGGCCAAGGGCCATATCTGCACCCTGGCGGACCTCCGTGCCGACCAGCGGGAGTTCCCCCACTGCATCCCCGACGGCATCTGGGTGCTGGAGGCGGACAGCGGGAAGCCCGGCGACGACATCGCCGCCCTCATCGGTGCCGACGACCACGTGGTGGAGTTTGAGATCACCCCCAACCGGCCCGACTGCCTCAGCGTCATCGGCCTTGCCCGGGAGGCCAGCGCCACCTTCCGGAAACCCCTTACCCTTCACACCCCCGAGATTCAGGGCTGCGGCGGCTCCATCGCGGACCATGTGGACATCGAGATCGAGGACGCCGACCTGTGCCCCCGGTACACCGCCCGCCTGGTGAAAAACGTGCGGATTCAGCCCTCCCCCGCCTGGATGCGGGAGCGGCTGCGCAACTCCGGCGTCCGGCCCATCAACAACATCGTGGACATCACCAACTACGTCATGCTGGAGTACGGCCAGCCCATGCACGCCTTCGACTTCTCCTGCGTGGACGGCGGGAAGATCGTGGTCCGCACCGCCCGGGAGGGGGAGACCATCCAGACCCTGGACGGCACCGTGCGCCACCTGACGCCCTCCATGCTGTGCATCTGCGATGAGGAGAAACCCGTGTGCGTGGCCGGCGTCATGGGCGGCGCCAACAGCGAAATCATCGGCGACACCGCCATGGTCCTCTTCGAGTCCGCCAACTTCAACGGTGCCTCCGTCCGCCGCACCGCCACCGCCCTGAACATGCGCACCGAGGCCTCCGCCCGGTACGAGAAGGGCCTGGACCCCATGAACACCATGAAGGCCGTTCAGCGGGCCTGCGAGCTGGTGGAGCTGCTGGGCGCGGGCGAGGTGGTGGACGGCGTGATGGACGTCATCGCCCGGGACAGCCTCCCCACCACCGTGAAGCTGGAGCCGGAGAAGATCAACGCCCTGCTGGGCACCGCCGTCCCCGAGGAGGAGATGCGCCGCATCCTGCTGTCCCTGGGCTTCGGCCTGGAGGGGAACACCATCCAGGTGCCCTCCTGGCGGGGAGACGTGGAGCACTACTCCGACATCGCCGAAGAGGTGGCCCGGTTCTACGGGTACAACAACATCCCCGACACCCTCTCCTCCGGCCTCAACGAGCGGCGGGGCTTCTCCCCGGTTCAGAAGGCGGAAAACCGCATCGGCGCCCTGTGCCGCACCGCGGGCTACAACGAGATCATCACCTACTCCTTCATCAGCCCCACCTACTACGACAAAATCGACCTGCCCACCGGCTCCCCCCTGCGCCGTTCCATGAGAATCCTGAACCCCCTGGGGGAGGACACCTCCATCATGCGCACCACCACCCTGCCCTCCATGCTGGAAATCCTGACCCGGAACTACAACTTCCGCAACAAGTCCGCCAGGCTCTACGAGCTGGGCCGGACCTATTTCGCCAAAGACGACGGCTCTGGCATGGCCCACGAGCCCAAGGTCCTCTCCCTGGGGGCCTACGGCGGCGGGATGGACTTCTTCACCCTGAAGGGCGCCGTGGAGAGCGTGCTGGAGGGCCTGCGGATCACCGGCGCGTCGTTCACGGCGGAGCGGGAGAACCCCTCCTACCACCCTGGCCGCTGCGCCAAAATCACCTGCAACGGGACGCTGCTGGGCGTCCTGGGCCAGATCCACCCCCACGTGGCGGACAACTACGGCGTGGACTGCGAGCTGTACGCCGCGGAGCTGTCCTTCGACGCGCTGTACGCCTGCCAGGGCGGCAAGCCCCTGTACCAGCCCCTGCCCAAGTTCCCCGCCGTCACCCGGGACATCGCCGTGGTGTGCGACGAGCAGGTGCCGGTGGCGGAGCTGGAGAGCTGCATCCGCCGGGGCGCCAAGGGCCTTTTGAAGGACGTGGCCCTGTTTGACATCTACACCGGCACCGGCATCCCCGCGGGGAAGAAGAGCGTGGCCTTCAACCTGACCCTTCGCTCCGACGAACGGAACCTGACCGCCGAAGAGGCCGACGAGGATGTGAGAAGCATCCTGGACCTGCTGAAAGACGAGCTGGACGCCGTATTGCGCTGATCCCTCATATGAATCCCCGCCAGGCAGATGCCTGGCGGGGATAGTAAAAATCTTTCGGAAAATTCCAGCTGAAACGCTTTACAGTTTTCCAAAAAGCGAGTATACTATCTTCATATTGGTCAACGCCCCAAAGAAAGAAAGGTGGTGTCTGTATGGACGATTTTACCCGAAAATTCAACATTGCGATGGATAAGGACGCGGAGATTCACCAGATTCTATCCACGGTCTATCAGGCATTGGAGGAAAAGGGCTATAATCCCATCAACCAGATCGTGGGTTATATCCTGTCCGAGGACCCCACCTATATCACCAACCACAACAACGCCCGGACCCTGATCCGCAAGATCGACCGGGATGAGCTGCTGCAGGTGCTGGTACGCCGGTATCTGGCCCAGTGAGGTTCCCTTTCAGCCGTTTCCCGCAGTGACCGGACCGCCCTCCCCGGGCGGCCTCCGGCCCTGCGGGATTTTTTCCGCCCAAATGGCCCGTTTCCCCTTGACCTAAAGCTGACTTTAGGGTATATGATGGGGAAAACGCAAAAGGGAGTTATGATATGAAGTATCGGACACTGGGCCGCACCGGCCTGCAAGTCAGCGAGATCGCCCTGGGCTGTGAGGGCTTTGTCCTCCAGGACGACGATTTCGCAAAGGCGCTGTTCCGCGCCGCCCTGGAGGCCGGAATCAACTGCATGGACCTCTACACCCCCAACCCGGACGTCCAGCGCCGGGTGGGCAGCGCCATCCGGGACCGGCGGGCGCAGTTCGTTCTCCAGGCCCACCTGTGCGCCATCTGGGAAAACGGCCAGTACCGGGCCACCCGGAAACCCGCGGAGGTGGAGGCCGCCTTCGAGACCATGCTGGCAAACCTGGGCACGGACTACGTGGACATCGGCATGGTCCACTATGTGGACGCCCCGGAGGTCTGGGAGGAGGTGGCCCGCGGCCCCGTCATGGCCTATATCCAGGAGCAGAAGCGGCAGGGCCGCATCCGCCATGTGGGCGTCAGCAGCCACAACCCGATTGCCGCCCTCCGGGCGGTGGAGAGCGGCCTCATCGACGTCTTGATGTTCTCGGTCAACCCCTGCTACGACCTGCTGCCCGGGGACGAGAACTGCGAGAATCTGTGGGTGGCGGACAGCTACGCCGGAAAGCTCACCAACATGGACCCGGACCGGGAGCGGCTGTACGAGACCTGCCAGAAGCTGGGGGTGGGCATCACCGTGATGAAGGCCTTCGGCGGCGGGGACCTGCTCAGCGAGGAGCTGTCCCCGGCGGGCAAGGCCCTCACCCCCGTCCAGTGCCTCCACTACGCCCTGACCCGCCCCGCCGTGGCCTGCGTCATGTCCGGCGCCCGGTCCCTGGAGGAGTTGCAGGCCTCCCTGGCCTATGAGTCCGCCACGGAGGAGGAGCGGGACTACGCCGCCGCCTTCGCCGCCTTCCCCCGCATCCGGTGGGAGGGCCACTGCATGTACTGCGGCCACTGCGCCCCCTGCCCCAAGGGCATCGACGTGGCCACGGTGACCAAGTTTTTAAATCTGGCCAGGGCCCAGGGCGGCGTGCCGGAGACCGTCCGGGAGCACTACGCCGTCCTCAGCCAACACGCCGGGGCATGCGTGGGCTGCGGCGCCTGCGAGAAGCGTTGCCCCTTCTCCGTCCCGGCAGCGGAGAACATGGCCCAGGCGGCCCGGGTCTTCGGCTACTGAGCCGCTCCGGACGGCGAACGAAAACGGACAGGCGCTTCTTTTAGAAGTGCCTGTCCGTTTCTCTTTTTCGGTCCTGCGGGGGAAGCCGCCCTCAGAGCAGCTCCTCAAACGCCGCACAGGGCATGGGCCGCGCCAGATAGTACCCCTGGGCATAGTCGCAGCCGATGCCCCGCAGGCGCTCCAGCTGTTCCTGGGTCTCCACGCCCTCGGCCACCACCTCCAGCTTCATCCCCCGGGCCAGGCTGATGATAAACTGCAAAATGCCCTGGCTGGCCGGCTTGGCCGTCTCGCTCTGGATGAATTTCATGTCCAACTTCAAAATGTCCACCGGCATCTCGTTGAGCATGTTCAGCGAGGAGTACCCGCTGCCGAAGTCGTCCATCTCCACCACGAAGCCCCGCCGCCGCAGCCGCCCCACCGTCTCGATGATCTCCCTGGGGTTTTCCGTATAGGCGCTCTCCGTGATCTCCAGGTGCAGCCGGGACGGCTCCAGCCGGTACTTCTCAAGGGTATTCATCAGGATATTCTCCAGGTCCGCGTTGTAGATGTCGGCCCGGGAGACGTTGACGGAGACGGCGATGCGGGTCAGCCCCCGGGCGTCCCAGTCCCGCAGCGCCGCGCAGGTCCGGTCCCAGATGTACTGGTCCAGCTTGGTGATGAAGCCGTTGCGCTCAAACAGCGGGATGAACTCCGCCGGGGACAAAAAGCCCCACTCCGGGTGAATCCACCGGGCCAGCGCCTCCGCCCCCGCCAGGGAGTCGTCCCGGAGGCTGTACTTCGGCTGCAGATAGATGGCAAATTGTCCCGCCTGGAGGGCGCTCTCCATGCCGGAGGTGATCTCCTGCTCCCGCAGCAGCTTGCTGCGCAGCGTGTCGTCGTACAGGGCGAAGTACTTGCCGTACTGGCCCCGGATGCTCCGGGCGGCCAGCAGCGCCCGGTCGCACATCTGCTCGATGGTCAGCGTCCGGTCCTCCACCGGGTAGACGCCCCACTTCGTCACGATGTCCTTGGCGTTGGAGAGGGCCTTGATCTGCGCGCCCACCTCCGCAAACAGCTCCTGGGTATAGTCCTGGGTATGCTCAATCAGCGCGGTGAACTGGTCCCCCGCCAGGCGGGCGCAGATCCCCCGCTCCCCCACATATTTCAGATACAGCCCGGCCACGCCGCAGAGAATCCGGTCCCCGGCGGGCACGCCGAACACGTCGTTGATGAGCTTGAAGTTCTCAATGTCCGAGCAGAGGATGTCGTAGGACTTGCCGGGGTTCCGCACCAGCAGCTCCCTGGCCTTCTGGTAGAAAAATTCCTTGCCGTACAGCCCGGTGAGCCGGTCGTACTGCACTAGATTGATGAGGGCCGCCGTCTCCCGTAGCTTGATGATGTTGGCCACCCGGTGCAAAATCACCTGGGGCTTGTAGGGCTTGGCCACATAGTCGGTGGCGCCCAGGGCCAGGGCGTTGACCTCATCCGACTCGCTGTCGCTCTGGGTGGTGACAATGACGGGGATGGCGGCAATCGCCGGATCCTCCTTCAGCGCGGAGAGGAAGGCGTATCCGTCCATCACCGGCATCACGATATCCAAAAGAATCAGGGAGACCGTCTCTCCCCGCTCCCGCAGAACCGACAGGGCCTGCAGCCCGTTTTCCGCCTCCAGCACGGTGTACTCCGCGGACAAAATGCCGCTCAAAAGCGCCCGGTTCAGCTCATTGTCCTCCACGACGAGGATCGTCCTCTTTGGTAACATATCCACACTCCATGTCATTCCATCATCTTCCGCTTCGCCGGTGACCGCTCGCGTTCCGCCCATATCGTCTTCCATCATACGCCAACGTAGGAATTATACCATACGGACGGGGAGGAATGCAATGCCATTCTGAATCCGCGCAAAGAGGCCTGCGGCAAACTGCCGCAGGCCTCTCCCCCGCGCCCGAAAAACGCCGGGTCAGCGATTCATATAGCGGTAGAGCATCACCAGAGCCTCCAGCCGGGTGGCGGTGCGGTTGGGGGCGAAGCCGCCCGCCGCGTCTCCGCTGACGATGCCCAGCCCCTGGGCGATGGCCGCGTAGCCGTAATACGCGGCTGGAATCCGGGCCGCGTCGGTGTAGCTGCACCGGAAGATGCCCGTCAGCCGGGCCGCCCGGCCGTAGCCCGCGGCGTCCAGCAGCAGCTTCACCGTCTCCGCCCGGGTCAGGAGATGGCCGTCGTCCCGCTCCGCAGGGGTGATGAGGCCCATGGCGTAGGCATAGGCGTACAGCCCCTCCGGGTCCTGGTCCGGGTTATACCAATAGCCCTCGGTGCTGGCCAGCAGCGCCACCATATCCAACTGGGTCAGGGGCCGGGCGGGCGCCAGGCTGCCGCCCAGCCAGCCCACGCCGTACGCCGCCAGTTCCTCCGCCTGCGGCCCGGCCCAGCAGCCCTCCAAATCGTCGTAGGCAATGGTAGCGGTTCCGGCGTCCTCCCCGGCGGCCACGGGCTTGCCCGTCTTGGCGTCAATGCCCGCCAGGTCCGTCTCCCGCTCCAGGGTGTAACTCAGTTTCAGGGCGTTTTGATAGGACGCCCCCTGCTCTAAGAGGGGCTTGGCCTCCGGCATGGACTCGTCCAGGGCCTGGGGCACCGCCAGATAGGCCAGCTTCACCGTGTAGGTGGCAAACCAGGCGTCCAGCGCCGCCTGGGCGGAGAGGATGCCGTCCGGGCCGTCGAAAACCGCGTCGGTGTCAAAGTCCCGGCTCAGCCCGCTGATGGAGCCGTCGTTCACGTCCACGGAGACGGACAGCCGGTTCTCGCAGAAGAAGTAGCCGTTTTCCCGCTGCGCATAGAGGAAGCTGTGGGACGCCCCGTAGCTCTCCCCGCTCCAGGGCGTGGCGCGGTAGAGGGCGCAGTCGGCGTAGTCCCCGCCCCACAGGGAGCGGAGGAACGCCTCCGCCGTCTCCTGGGCCGCGGCGGCGGTGACGGCGGCCCGGCGGGTCTTCTCATAGGGCGCCGTGCTGGATACCGCCTGAAGCGCCCCGGTCTTGGCGTCCACCAGGACCGTGCGGCGCCAGACGCCGTCCTCCGCCTGCCGGGCGTACTGGAGCCGGGCGGTCACGTCCCCGCTCTCCCGGTCCACGCTGTAGGTGCAGCCGGAGAGGGTGTAGCGGTCAAGTCCCAGCTCCCGGACGGCCTGCACGGCCCCGTCCAGGTCCTCCCTGCTCCGGACGCCCTCCAGCTTGGCAATGCCCGCCTGCTCCGCGGCGCTGAGGCCGGACTCCCCCTTGTCCATAGCCGCCTCCGCCTCCGCCGCGGCCGTATTGGCGCCGTTTACGGCAGCCCTGCCGCCGATCTCCCGGTACCGTTCGCTCAGATTCACCAGCTTTCCGGTGGCCGCGTCCACGTAGTACGCGTCGATGTCGTCGGGCAGATAGCGCAGCACGGCCCGCTCCCCCTCCAGCACATACTCCAGCCGCAGGGACAGCACGCCCTTGAGCAGCCCCCCGGCGGTCTGGGCCCCGGCGAAGGGCGCGGCGGAGGGGATGCCGCCCAGGTACGTCTCATAGAGATCATCCCGGGAAAAGCGGGTCACCGTGCCGTCCTCCGCCCACACCGTGACGGAAAAGCCGATGGGGGAGTCCAGCCCGTTGAGCCGGACCGTGCCCCGCAGCCGGTAGGACTGGGTGCCGGCCCGCAAAACCTGGTCCTCCCGGAACGCCGCCGTCTCCCCCGCAGTCAGCACCCGGTCCAAAAAGGCCTGGGCGGCGGCCTGGGCCTGCTGCCGGCTGACCGCCGGGAAGGTGGGCAAACCCTCGCCGTCGCGGCCCGCCGTCTGGTTCACGCTGCGGGAGTAGCTGTAAACCTTCCCGTCCTCTCCGGCGGTAACGCTCACACCGGCGTCCTCCCCGCTCCATTGCAGCAGCCAGCGGGGTGCCGCCCCCGCCTCCTGCAGCTCCCCGTAAAAGCTCTCGTACTCCTCTCCGATGTCCAGGGTCTCCTTCACCCTCCGCGTGACCTGGCTCAGGCGGCTGTCGGCGTTTTCCGCCGCCGCGGCCATGGGCAGCGCCAGACTGCCCGCCAGCACCGCCGCCAAAAACAGGCTGAGAACCTTTTTCATCCAATCTCCTCCATCCCTAAGAAATTTTGGGGCATTCTCCTTATTGATTGAGACGAAACGGTTTCCGGAAGGTTCCCTGTTTTTTGCCGCCGCGCCTAAAAATTTCCTCTCTGCGCCCCTTTTGGCAGGGAGGGAGCTCCCCGCCGCAAAAACGGCGGGGAGCTCCCTCCCGATTTCGATCCGGCATTCTCCCGGCGGCCAAGCCGTCCACTCACAGGACGCCGTACTTCGCGTATACCTCCGCCAGCAGTTTCCCCTCCAGAAGCTCCCGCTTCGTATGGCTCTCCCGCTCCCGCTTTTCAAACGAGCGCTCCACTACCTGGTCGAAAATGGCGGCGGGAATGATCACCACCCCGTCAAAATCCGCAAACACGACGTCTCCCGGCTCCACCCGGACGCCGCCCACCACCACGGGGCAGTCCATGGCGATCACCTTGCCCCGGCCGTTTGAGTCCAGGGGCTTGTAGCCGGAGCAGAACACAGGAAAGCCCAGCGCTCGGATCTCCTCCGTGTCCCGCATCAGGCCGTCCACAACCGCCCCCGTTCCGCCGCGCATTTTCGTGGCGGTGGACAGCAGCCCGCCCCACACGCCGTTGTTCGGGCTGCTGTTGGTGCATACGACGGGAACCTCCCCCGGCCGAATGGAATCAATGGATCGAATCTCCATCTCATAGGGGTTTTCCTCAACCGCATAGACGTCCACCGCAAGAATCGTCTTGGCCCGCCCGGCAAGTTTACAGTTATCCGCCTCCAGCGGCCGGATGGTACAGCTCAGCGCCTGATTCCGGTATCCCAGCGTATCCATCACATCGCAAATCAGCCCGGTATACAGTTCCCGCTTCATTTTCTCAAAGAGCTCCGCTTCCGTCATGGCATGTCCTTCCTTTCCGCAGGCTGCCCGCGCCTCTCAGCATGGCCGGTAGGCCTCCAGCTTCTGCATGGCGTTCAAAATCATCTCTCCCGTCACCTCGTACGGGACGCAGGAGATATCCCCCACCTGCAGCGTCTGCTGGATGATCGTCTCCAAATCCTCCTGGCGGACTTCAATATCCGCCATTTTCGTCGGCAGATGAATTGCCTGATAGAGGGGATAGAGCTCCTCCACCATCTCGTCCTTTCCATCCGCGAACAGCTGCACCAGCACGCCGTAGGAGACCAGCTCGCCGTGGAGGTGGTTTTTCTCGATGCGGGGGATGAAGGTCAGCCCATAGCACACGCAGTGCGCAATCCCCGTATTCAGCGTAACTCCCACCAGACCGGAGACCATCCCCGTGGTAATGACATTGGTCAGCACAATTTTCTCAAAGGCCTCGGACGTCACGTTGTTTTTGCAGTCCTCGATGGCCTGCGCCCCGTACTGGACCAGGGGCTTATAGCACATGGTGCCCGCCTCCACCCCCAGCGCCTGCTTGTAGGAGAGGGGCTTTCCCCTGGACGCCAGCTCCGTCTCGAAATGCTTCGCCATGGTATCGCCGATCCCCGCCCAGAGATACAGGTCCGGCGCCTTTGCGATGATCTCCGTGTTGATGAAAATATGCTCCACCGGCCTGCCCAGCTGCAGCGTGTCCCGGATCTCGCCGGTGGGATAGTACATAATCGCCTCGGCCGAGGAGGCCGCGCAGGTTGCCGCAATGGTGGGGAAGGCGAAAACCGGCTTGGGGCCGAGGAACCTGGCCGCGTACTTACAGGTATCCAGCGCCTTTCCGCCGCCGACGGCAAACAGCATGTCCGCGTTCCGATAGCTCTCGGACTGCGCCACCATCTGCGCATTTTCCAGGGAGGCCTCCCCGCCGTACCACAGGTATTCGATGATCTCTATCTCCGTGCCCTTCAGCACCTTCTCCAGGTAGGGCCGGGCAGCCACCAGCGCCCTGTGGCCGCCCACGGCAACTGCTTTTCTCCCAAATCTGCCGCAGACCTCCGGAACTCTCTCATATGCATCGGCCCCCACCGTATAGCAGGGCAGATACTGGAACATGTAATCAGACATGGATCGACGCTCCTTTCAAAATACCCCCATTGGGCCGCAATGTTCCTCTCTCGCATCTTCCTGACGGGACGTCCCGTCCCATCCGGCTACTCGGAAATTCCGTTTTTCCAAATCACAACTTCCTGAAAGTGTTCTCCTCCGCCTTTGTCCGCCGTTTCCTGCACCGGGCTGCGGCTTTGTCGGCATCTACATCTGCTCCACTTCTCCAATGCGGCAGCCAGTGCCGGTCAGCCATACAGAAGCCCGGGAATCAGCAGCGCGATCTCGGGAACCAGCGTCACCAGCAGAATCACCGCCACCGCTGAGACGATGAACGGCCATACATGCTTCAGCAGCGACTCAAACTTCACGCCGGCAATCCCCGCCGCAATGTACAGGCACTCGCCCACAGGCGGCGTCGCCATGCCGATGCACAGCGTCATGGTCACAATGATTCCGAAATGCACCAGGTCAATTCCCAGGGCGGTAGCCACCGGAAGCAGCACCGGGCACACCAGCAGAATGCAGGCAATCGTCTCCATAAAGCAGCCCATAAACATCAGCAGCACAATCACCAGCAGCAAAAACACCGTGGGCGACGAGGAGACGGAGGCAAACCAGTTCCCCACCAGCTTGGCAACCCCCTGGCTGGTCATCAGCCAGGAAAACGCGGAGGAGGAGGCAAAGATCAGCATAACCATCGCCGTGTTCATCGCCGCGCTGGCCAGGCACTTCTTCAGATTTTTGAAATCCAGCTCATGATAGATGAAGATTCCCGCCGCCAGTCCGTAGACCGCCGCCACGGCTCCGGCCTCTGTAGGCGTAAAGATGCCGGAGTAAATGCCTCCCAAAATGATGATCGGCACCAGCAGCGCCCAAATCGCGTCCTTAAAAGTGACCCAGACATTCCCCGGGCAAAACGTTTCCGTTGTACCGTAGTGGTTTTTCTTCGCCATAAAGTAGATCAGGATGGAAAAGCCGATGCAGTAAATGATTCCGGGGAGAATTCCCGCCGCAAACAGGGCGCCGATGGACTCACCGGCAAAGACGCCGTAGATCACCATGGGGATGGAGGGCGGAATGATGGGGCCCACCGTGCCGGCCACAGACTGCACCGCCGCCGCAAACTCCGGCGGATACCCCTTCTTCTTCATCTCCGGGATCAGGATGCCGCCCATGGCCGCCGTCGTCGCCGGCGCGGACCCGGACAGGGCCGCAAAGAACGCCGACGCCAGCACCTGCACATGAGCCAGGCCGCCGGAGAGCCAGCAGACCAGGGAATGGGCAAACCGGACCAGCCGTTTGGACATTCCCCCGGTCTCCATCAGCGACCCCGCCAGCATAAAGAAGGGGATCGCCAGAATGGTGAAGGAATTCACCGACGCAAACATCCGCTGCACCATCTGTGCCAGAGGGACGCCGCAGTAGACAAACGCGGCCAGCGTGGACAGGAAAATGGCAATTGCAATGGGAAAGCCCACCAGCAAAAACAACACCAGCCCGCCGAACAACAGGTATGTAACGGTCACTCCGATTCCTCCCCTCTCTCCTCTGCGATGCACTCCGCCGTCTTTGCCTTCGGCCCCCTGAGCAGCGCCGGCAGCTGTTCCACCAGCCGGGCGACGGTCAACGCGGAACCGAACGGAACCGAGAGCCAGGGAATCCACATGGGAAGCCGGGCCGCTGTGGATACCTGGTGCTTCACAATTTGATCCGCCATGCGCTCCGCGCCCACCACAAACAAAAGGACAAAGCAGGCGATCAGCACGATTTGAACCACCACGGCCAAAACCCTGGCCGCCTTCCTGGGCAGACGGTCCACCAGGAAGGAGACGCCGATGTTGGCCCCCATCCGAAACGCATACGCCGCGCCGCCGAAGGTCATCCAGATGATACCGAACTTGCAGATTTCCTCCGCCCACTGTAAAGACTGGCCCACCACATAGCGGGCAACCACCTGTATAAAGGCGATGACAACGACCACGCTCACAGCCGCCACGCCGATGTTCATCTCCAGATTCTCCCACATGCCGCGGAGCCGGAGCATGGCGTTCCCGCCCTGTTTTTTATGTTCTTCCTTTGACATAGCCGCCCCCTGTTCTTCTTTGATGAGATGAAAGGCCGGTTTCCCGGGAACGTCTCCCTGTATTTCGGGAGACGTTCCCGGCGTTCAACCGTCACTTTCTGCCGATGGCCTCCAGATAGGCATTTACAAAGTCCTCTCCCGCGACGTCAATGAAGTCCTTGTAGACGTCCTTGGTCGCCTCAACAAAGAGCGCGTGCTCCTCCGAGGTGAGGGAGGTGATCACCACGCCCGCTTTCTCCATCTCCTCCATCCACATCGCCTCGTTGGCGTTGTTGATCTCGCGGCTCTCCACGGCGCACTCGTATGCCGCCGTTTTGATGATCTCCACCTGCTCGTCGCTCAGCTTGTCCAGGCTCGCTTCGCTCAGGAAGATGATGTTCGAGTCATAGGTGTGGCGGTCCAGGGTGATATACTTCTGCACCTCGTACAATCTGGCGGAATAGATGTTTCCGATGGGGTTTTCCTGTCCGTCAACCGTCTTTTGCTGCAAAGCCGTATACAGCTCGCCGTATGGAATCGGCGTTGCGGACGCCCCCAGGGCGTTCATCATATCCATGTAAATCTGGGCGCTCTGCGTGCGCATCTTCAGGCCCTTCATGTCCTCGGGCGTATGGATTTCGCGGACGTTATTGGTCATGTTGCGGAAGCCGTTTTCCGCATAAGCCAGACCGATCAGCCCGACCTCCGCCGCTTTTTCAAACAGCATCCGGCCGATCTCCCCGTCGTAAAACGCATAGGCGTCCTCCGGCGTCTCAAATGCAAAGGGGAAGTCACAGACGCAATACTCGGGAATCGTGCCGCCGGCGGCGGCGCTGCCCACCACAACGAGGTCGATGGTCCCCATCATGCCGGACTCGATGGTCTCCTCCTCCGAGCCCAGCGCACCGTTGCTCTGCAAGTCAATGACCACCGCGCCGCCGGTCCGCTCCTTGACCACTTCCACAAAATGCTCCAGCGCCACGGTCACCGCCTGGTCGGGCGCCGCGGCATTGGCACAGAGCAGCGTAATGCTCTCCCCCGCGCCGCCGGAACCGCCGTCGCCGGCGGGGCCGGCCTCTCCGCCCGGCGAACCGCCACAGGCGGCAAGTCCAAGCACCAGTGCAAACACGATCGCAAGAGACAGCACTTTTCTGTAAGCCTTCATATTCTTCTCCTCCATATGTTTGATTGCACGTCCTGGTATTGCAAGGTTCTCTCCTCTATTGCTCCAGCGCCTCAAAGGGAACCAGCTCCCGGTCCTCCCCGCGGAAGAGCGGGACTGCGTCCGTTCCAATTCTGGACACATTGGGGTTTTTCGCCGCCGCTTCCAAGAGATTGCGTGTCATAAAAATCCGGTCCATCCGCAGCGTGTTTTTGATCCGCACAATCCGGGGCCCCTCCGGCGGAAGATTCCCCAGCGCCCGCAGCGCAAATTCCAGCGCCTGCCGGTCGTCCCGCGCAATCAGCGGCATCCGTCCCTGCTCAATGCAGCGGCAGGTGACAATATTCTCATTGGTGGCGTCGATATCGATTTTATCAAAGAGCTTTTTGGTGGTGAAATCCACCAGCCCCAGCCCGCAGGCATTGCCGTGGGACGCCTCCGTGAGGTCCGCCGCAATGATGTAGCGGATGCGGGGCGTCTTCGGCTCCTCCGCGCCGCTGCGGAGCCGGCCCACGATCTTCGTCTCCATTCCGGAGCCGCTGATCTCCTTTCCCACCTCATCCACCATCAGGATGTCGAACTGCTCCACCGGAAACTTGGGGCTGACGGCCTTGTAGCGCCGCAGCATCTGGATCTCCGCCTCCTCAAATTCCGCCGGGCGCAGCGCCTGGATTTCCATGGTCTGGTGATATGCATTTTCCACCAGGCCGATGCCCATGAGCAGATTGCCGTGCCGGATGACCTGACGCGCCGTCTGCACAATGGTCTTTTGAAGCACGTCAATCTCACACCGGTGGATTTCCAGCGCCTGCCTGTGCTTTCCCAGACCGATGGTGCACATTTTCATCAGGCCGCTCTCTGTCTCCGCCGTAAAATCCGGGTGGCTCTTGATGCGGTTGATGACAATGGTTCCTTCGGCATCAAAGGCGTTTTTATCCATGTACACCCGATTTTGCAGGCCGTCGCCCGGCAGCTCCACCACCTCCATGGACGCCCGGATCGGGGCACCGGTGTAGGCCTCCGTCACCCCCAGCCCCTCCAGGATCTTCTGCTGCTCCGCCGCGATCCCATTGCCGTGGCTGCCCATAGCTGGAATAAGAAACGGCTGTCCGCCTTTGCTCCGGACCCATTCCACCACCGTCCTGACCACCAGGGGAATATTGGCAATGCCGCGGCTGCCCACCGCAACCGCAATCTCCGCCCCGGGCCGGATTTCCACTCCCAGCCGCTCCATTCTCTCCCAGAGCTCCGTCCGCACATCCGCCACATGGTCCCGGCAGAACGCCTGCTCCACGCAAAAGAGCTCCGGAAACATCGGATTCATCGTCTCTTCCCTCCTCCCCGCCGGATTGCCCGGTGTCATTTACGCGTTGCCCCGCAGTCCCACAAAGGCCGGAGACTGTCCGCCCCGCTGGCACTCCTTGGGCGTGACACAGACGCCCTCCGCACGGCCAATCAGCACCGGCGGGTCCAGCACTCTTGCCGCAGATTCGGACGCCTCATTCTCCATGGACTCGATGACCTTGTACGCCTCCAGCACCACCCGGTGCGAAGTTCTTCCAACGGCCTCCAGCCATCCCACATACTCGATGTAATCGCCGCCGTGGACAGGCGCCAGAAAATCCACGTGCTCATAGGTGCGGAACAGCGCCTCGTCCCCGTCCAGGCGAATGGCCAGCTCCGTTGCAACATCTCCGAAGTAGTCCAGCATCCGGGCGCCGTTCACCAGGTTGCCGGCATAGTGGACATCCTTCCCGCTCATCCGGACCCGCAGCATCACTTTTTCTCCCAGCATACATTCCCCTCCTTATGTCTGTTCAAATTGATAGCCCAGCTCCAGCGCCCTCAGGTTTTCCGCCAGCAGCGCCGGCTTCATCCGCTCGCGCAGGACCTCCTGCACAATCTCGAAGGGCACCGTGCCGCTGCACCGGACCAGGGCCCCCAGGCCCACCATATTCGCCGTCTTCAGATTCCCCGCCTCCAGCGCCAGGGAGGCCAGCGGCAGCTTCACCGTGGCGATATCCCCTCTTCCGGGCAAACACGACACGGCGTCCGCATTGACCAGCAGTGTGCCGCCGCTCTTCACGCAGGGTTCATAGAGGCGGACGGAGTCATCGTCCATTGCAAAGACCACATCCGCTTTGGAAATGGAGGGGGCCGCCAGTTCCTCCCCCAGAATCAGCTGACAGTGCACATAGCTGCCCCTCTTCTCCTGGCCGTAGGCGGGAGCAAGGGTCACCTTCCGCCCGAGCTTCATCGCCGCATAGCCCAGGTACTGCCCCATCATCACGATTCCCTGTCCGCCAATGCCGGACAGGATCAACTTTTTCTCCATGCCTCACGTCACCTCCGGTTCTTTGTAGACCCCCAGCGGATAGGTCTCCACCATGCTGCTGCCGATCCACTCCAGCGCCTGCACCGGCGTGACACGCCAGCCGGTGGGACACGGCGACAGCACCTCCACAAAGGAGAGGCCCCGTCCCTCCATTTGATATTGCAGCGCCCGCCGGATCGCCCGCTTTGCCTGCCGGATATTGGCCACCGAATGGAGCGCCACCCGCTCACTGTAATAACAGCCCGGAAGCCCCGCCAGCAGCTCGGCCATTTTCACCGGATACCCGTCCGACACCTCGCTCTTTCCGTGGGGGGAGGTGGTGGTGACCTGCCGGAGAAGGGTTGTCGGCGCCATTTGGCCTCCGGTCATGCCGAAAATGGCATTGTTCATGAAAATCACGGTGATTTTTTCTCCGCGGATGGCCGCGTGCATGATCTCAGACAGCCCCTCCGAAACCAAGTCCCCGTCCCCCTGGTAGGAAACCACAATGTTGTCAGGCCGGGTCCGCTTGATCCCCGTCGCCACCGCCGGTGCGCGACCGTGAAGCGCACAGAAAGCGTCCACTCTGTAATACTCCCATGCATTGGTGGCACAGCCAATCGGCAAAACCATAATCATGGATTCCCGCAGTTCCAGCTCGTCAATCAGCTCCGCCACCAGCTTGGTGACCAGGCCGTGTCCGCAGCCGCCGCAGGTCGTCATATACGTCCCCGTGATCGACGCCGGGGTTTGATAGACCATCATGCTTCCTCTTCCTCCTCACCTGGAAAAAATGCCCGGCAGAGCGCGGCGTACAGCTCGTCGGCAGTGGGCATGTTTCCGCCCAGCCTGCCGTAGAAGGCGACGTTCTCCTTCTTTGCGGCATTCAGCCGGACATCCTCCACCATCTGCCCCGCGCTGAGCTCCACCACGAAAAAAGCCCGATCCGCCACCGGTGCAAACGCCTTCTCCGGAAACGGCCACAGCGTAATGGGGCGGATCATGCCAACCCGTCTGCCCGCGGCCCGGGCCTGCTTGACCATATCCGCCGCCACCCGGGCCACACTGCCGTAGGCCACCACAATCACTTCCGCATCCTCTGTCCAGCTGCTCTCCCAGCGCTGCTCCGCCGCCTGCATTTCAGAAAACTTCCGCTGCAGCTCCAGGCAATGCCGCTCCCACTGCTCCGGGCCATATCCGCAGGTGACGATGGTCCGGGCCTCCCGGCCTTTCGCGCCGGTCAGCACCCAGTCCAGTTCGTCGTCCTCCTCCGGGCACGGTTCCGGCAGCACCGTGTTCTCATAGAGCTTGGAAAGTGCCCCGTCACTGGCCAGCACCACCGGATTCCGATACTTCCGCGCCAGATGGAACGCCTCCACCGTGTAGTCCGCCAGCTCCTGCACGGAGTATGGAGCCAGCACAATCAAGCGGTAGTCTCCATGCCCGCCGCCCTTTGTCAGCTGAAAGTAATCCCCCTGCGCGGCGAGAATCTCTCCGTCTCCGGGGCCGGGGCGCATGCAGTCCACCACCACCCCCGGCAGCTGGGCGCTGGACATGAAGGAAAGGGCCTCCACACCCAGGCAAAAGCCCGGCCCGGATGTGGCCGTCATTCCCACGCCGCCGGCGGCGGAGACGCCTGCCACCATATTGAATGCCGCCGTCTCTGTCTCGGCCTGGACATACGTGACGCCACCCGGGCAGGCACGCCGCGCAAAATACTCTGCAATTTCCGAGGACGGCGTAATCGGATATCCGAAATAGTACTTGCAGCCCGCCCGGATCGCGCTCTCCGCAATGGCGCTGTTGCCCTGCATCAAAACATCTGCTTTCACACGAGTTTCTCCTTTTCCTGATCGTCGTTTTTCCCTTCCCCGCATCAGGCGTCCTTTTCCACGGAAATCGCCATCTCGGGACACACCAACGCGCAAATTCCGCAGGCAATGCACTGCTCCATCCGGTCTGCAACGATATAGCAGTATCCCTTTTTGTTGACCTCCCCGCTCTTCCGCAGCACGACCTTCTGCGGGCAAAAATGGACACAATACCCGCATTCCTTGCACCACTCCTGATGAATCACTACCCGGTTCACTCTGAACACCTCCCTCTCCTCGATTCTTTTTCCGGTCTTTTATTTTTAATTATTTTATCACTACCGCGTATATAATTCAATTATTAAGCGCAAAGTATTTAATATTTGTATTTTTAGATATTTATAATTTAATATTTAAACTTACAGAAAAATGTTTTGTCTCTTTTTTCACTTGTACCACCTGCTTTTTTTCCATTTCGACGAAGGGCTTTTACATTTTTCACAAATTTGGTCTTGTCCGGCAGACGGCAGCGGCCCGCTTTAGGCCGGTCAAAACGGGAATGAGGAGAAAGAATCTCCTCCCCATCCCTTGACGGCCAGCCAAATACTTTCTATAATAATTTCAATAATTAAAGTTTTCGGAGGGGTCATTATGATGGATCACCTTTCTAAGAGCTCAGTCAACCAGTCCGTCTACAGCGCCATTGAAATCATCAACTATCTGGCCGGAAAGGGCTGGTGCCGCGTAAAGGATATTGCGGCGGCCCTGCAGATGGACCCTGCAAAAATCCACCGCATTTTGAAAACTATGCAGATTTTCAACTATATTGAATACAGCCGCGAAACCCGCCGGTATCGCCTTGGAATGGCGTTTTTCTCCATTGTGTACCATATGACAAAGGCGGAATCCCTGCTGAGCATGGTCCGTCAGCCCCTGGAGGCACTGGCAAAAAAGACCTCCGAAAATGTCAACTTCTATATTCTGAGCGACCTGGACCACTCCAAAATCGTAAATCTCTACCGCATTGAGAACAATCTCCCGATTGCCAATGTGGAGGAGGGCGTCGGAGAATCCGAATTCATTTACACCGCCGCCGGCGGAAAATGCCTGCTGGCATACCTGCCCTTGCATGAACAGCGTGAAATCGCCGCACGCCTTACCTATATCAAGTGCACGGACGCAACCATCACCTCCCCCGAGATGCTGCTGGAGGAGTTGAACACCATCCGGCTGAACGGCTACGCCATGGACCGCGGTGAGTATCACCCGGACGTCTACTGCATCGCCCTGCCGGTCTTCTCCGCCGCGGGTGAAATCTATGCCTCCGTCAGCATCTCCTCCTCCAGGGACCTGCAAAACAATCTCACCTATTACCGGGACATGATTGCGGACACCATCCGGCGCCTGACCCTGCTTCCCTGAGGCAAGCACACAGCTTATTTCCGCCCCCATCCATAAAGGAACACGGCGCCCAAACCGCTGGTTTGGGCGCCGTGTTCCTTTTTTCCGCCGTATGGCATTCTTTTTCTCCCAAGGACTCCACCAAACTCCCGCATGTCCCCCCACCCTCAAAAATTTCCGCCAAAATCGTCCGGCCCTTTATTGACAAAACGGATAAATTCTGTTACAATTCGGTTACAATTATTTCAAAGGAGTGTTTCTATGGCAGAAAGCAAGTCCGCGAAAGCGGAGGGCCTCATCTATAAGGGCCACCCTCTCCGTCGGGTTGACAACCTGATTTACTACGGGACGATGGCCGAGAAATATATCATCATGATGCAGGTTCTGGACAGCAAGAAGGACCAGGATCTCAACGTCGCCACCAAGGTCTCCGTCCAGCTGCAGCTGACGGACCCGGATCTGAAGTCCCGGGACCGCGTTGTGAAGAAAAGTGAAAAGGACAGCCTTTACGCCGCCATGGATATCGCCGCCATCTGGCTGGAGCGGGCTTTGGCCGGTAAGGAAAAGTAAGCGCTCCCCCCCACAAAAGATCAGACGAAAGGAAGCGTAACACCCATGACACACTTTGCAGGAAAGGCGGCGCGGACTCTGTTCCTGACCGCCGCCGCCACCGTGCTGCTGGCTGTCTCCGCCCTGGCCGCCGAAGAGGATATGGCCATCGCCGTGGGCGCCACCACCGGCTCTTCCCTGAGACTGCGCGCAGAGGCCTCCACTTCCTCCTCCGTTGTCGCAACCCTGGACAAAAGCGTGGCTGTTGCCGTGCTGGATGACTCCTTTGACGGCTGGTATGAAATCAGCTATGACGGCAAGACCGGCTTTGTCTCCGCCGAATATTTGGTCATCGATCAGGACAACATCTTCGAATCCTACGGCCGCGTCAACAGCAACGGCGTGAACGTCCGCGCCACCGCCTCCACCGGCGCCGGCGTGCTGGCCTCCCTGAACGAGGGGGACACCGTCACCGTCACCGCCTTTGAGGACGGCTGGTACGCCGTCACCTGTACATACGGCACCTCCGGGTACATCCGCAGCGACTTCCTGGATTTGACCAGCTCCGATTCCTCCGTCTCCGGCAACAGCATTGTGGACACCGCCCGGCGGCATCTGGGCACCCGCTATGTCTACGGCGGCGCCTCCCCCAGCGGCTTTGACTGCTCCGGCTTCACCATGTACGTCTACCAGCAGTTCGGCTACTCCCTGCCCCACACCGCCACAGGCCAGTGGCAGAGCGGCGTGGGCACGAAGGTGTGGAGCATCGGCGCCCTCCAGCCCGGCGACCTGGTGTTCTTCAACGATCCCAGCCGCAATGCCGGAAAGGCCTGCTCCCACGCCGGCATCTACATAGGCGGCGGGCAGTTCATCCACTCCTCCTCTTCCCGCAGCAACGGCGTCATCATCAGCGATTTGACCAGCGGCTACTACAACACCTATTTCGTGGGCGGCATCCACGTCTGAGCATGAACCCGGAAGGCGGCGTACACCAAGTGTACGCCGCCTTTTCTGTGCTTGCCTTCCGGCCGCCGCCCTGCTATAATGAAATTTCAGTCTGAAGATGAGAAAAAACGAGGTTTGATCATGGAAATCGAAGAAATGTATCAGCAGCTGGGCATCAGTCCGGCTGTCTACCGGTTTGGCGAGCAGGTGCTGACGGACCTGCGGGAGCGGTTTGACGGCATCGACCGCACGGCGGAGTACAACCAGGGAAAAGTGGTGGCCGCCATGCAGAAAAACCGGGTGAACGCCACCCATTTCGCCGCCACCACCGGCTACGGCTATGACGACGCCGGGCGGGACAACCTGGAGCGGGTCTACGCCGACGTGTTCCACACGGAGGCCGCCCTGGTCCGGCCCCAGATCACCTGCGGCACCCACGCGCTGACCGTGGCCCTGTCCGCCAACCTGCTGCCGGGGGACGAGCTGTTCTCCCCCGTGGGCGCCCCCTACGACACCCTGGAGGAGGTCATTGGCATCCGGGAGAGCAAGTGCTCCTTGAAGGAGTACGGCGTCACCTACGCCCAGGCGGACCTGACCCCCTCCGGCGGCTTTGACTACGACGCCATCCAGGCCGCCATCAACCAGCGGACCAAGCTTATCACCATCCAGCGCTCCAAGGGCTACGCCACCCGCCCCTCCTTCTCCGTAGCCCAGATCGGCCAGCTCATCGCCTTCTGCAAGTCCGTGAAGCCGGACGTGAAGGTGATGGTGGACAACTGCTACGGCGAGTTTGTGGAGATGCTGGAGCCCTCAGACCTGGGGGCGGACATGGTGGTGGGCAGCCTCATCAAAAACCCCGGCGGCGGCCTGGCCCCCATCGGCGGCTACATCTGCGGCACCAAGGCCTGCGTGGAGCGGTGCGCCTACCGGCTCTCCGCCCCGGGCCTGGGCCAGGAGGTGGGCGCCAACCTGGGGCTGATGCCCGCCTTCTACCAGGGCCTCTTCCTCTCCCCCACCGTGGTCTCCGGGGCGCTGAAAGGCGCCATCTTTGCCGCCAACATCTACGAGCGGCTGGGCTTTTCCTGTGTGCCCGGCGCCGCCGAGCCCCGCCACGACATCATCCAGGCGGTGACCCTGGGCAGCCGGGAGGCCATGATGGCCTTCTGCCGGGGCATCCAGGCCGCCGCGCCGGTGGACAGCTACGTGACGCCGGAGCCCTGGGCCATGCCCGGCTACGATTCCGACGTCATCATGGCGGCGGGGGCCTTCGTCCAGGGCAGCTCCATCGAGCTCTCCGCCGACGGCCCTATCCGTCCCCCCTACGCCGTCTACTTCCAGGGAGGGCTAACCTGGTACCACGCCAAGCTGGGCATTCTCATGAGCCTGCAAAAGCTGGTGGAGGCGGGCCTGGCCGCCCTGCCCGCATAAAGAAACAAGCACCCCCGGCGCTGCCTTGCAGTGCCGGGGGTGCTTACTTGAAAACGGCGCTCACTCCCTGCCGGAGGGAACCGCCCAGTCATAGAGAACGCCGTCCAGATCATCGTAGTCCAGACCCAGCATGTAGGCATATTCCTCGCTGGGCAGGGCGCCCTGGGGGAAGGACACCTCCAGGTTCTCGGGAAAGAAGACCAGGGACTCCGGCCGGAAGGCCGCCTCCATCTCCCCGCGCAGGACCGGATTTGTGATATCCGCCCGGTCCAGGAGGGTTTGCAGGACCTCCTCCCGGGAACAGGCGAACAGATCCCATGCGGGCAGCGCCTCCCCTGTCTCCCGGTCAAAGGCGGCCCCCAGACGGAGTTCCTGCGCATGAGCGCCGTCGATGGGCAGCGTGACGGAGGTCAGAAAGTACATCACGCGCCCGCTGGAGGCCGTGGGGGCGATCTCCTGCCCCACGGTATAGCCGTCAAACGCCTGGTCCGCACCGCGGGACCGGTAGTCCCGGTACGCCTTTTCCAAGATGGCCTGGGTGTCGTACAGCAGCCCCTGCTCCTCGTAAAAGGACAGCACCCGGGGCTTGGCCGCCTCGCTGAGATCGTCGAAGCTCTCAATGCCGCCCACGTAGACATTCCCTGGCCCGCTGGGCCGCCGGACCCGCAGCAGCTCCGTGCCGTCCTCCAAACGGTAGGCGGAATCGCCGCCGATGTCCCAGCACACCGCCTCCCGGCCGTCCGGCAGCGGCGCGGTCTCCCCCGTCCGGGCCTCCTGCACATAAATCCGCTGGGCGGGGTAGGCGGCGAGCTGCCGCCCGTCCCGGTCGGTATAGGCGGTCTGCTCCTCCCCGCACTCCACCATGACCACCGTTCCCAAAGGCGCCTGCGCCAAGAACGCCTCGCCCGGGAGCGCGTCCACCCACGACCACACCTCAGTCTCCTCCGTCAGGAGAATCCCAACGTCCTCTCTCTCCGTCCGCAGGACGAAGGCGGTCAGCGTCTCCCCCAGTTCCGCCTCCACCACGGCGCCGGAGCGCTCCGGCGCCTTCCGGCCGCCGCAGGCGGAGAGCATCCCCACCAGCAGCACGGCCAGAAACAGCCCACGCCATTTCACAAGCCCACCCCCGTCTCTCACTTTTGATACCAAAATTGTACCATAGGGGCCGGCGGCGCACAAGGGCCAAAACGGACGGCGCACGGCTGGGAGCCGTGCGCCGTCCGGCGGGTTTCCGGATGCCTATGCCGCGTCCTCCTGAATGCGCCGGTCCAGCCGGGCCATGAAAAAGGCCAGACCGAAACCTCCCGCGCAGCACAGGGCGGAGAGGGCGATCTCCCCCGGGCCGCCGTAGGACAGGGGGACGATCACCAGCGTGGAGGCCAGCACGATGCCCAGGATGCCGTGGAAGGCCACGGCGTAGTGGCGGCGGAAGAACCAGGTCACCAGCCGGGCCAGCAGCAGCACCGTCAGCACCAATCCCGGCAGACAGGCGGACAGCACCAGCAAATCCAGCCGGGCCAGCCCCTCCAGCATGGGCTGATACAGTCCCAGGGCCATCATCACCGAGGAGGAGGTCATCCCGGGGATGACCACGCTCATGCCGAAGAGGACGCCGCAGAAATTGTACCACCAGAAGCTGGGCTCCACTGTCACATCGGCGATGTGGCTCACGTAGAAGAGGCCGCCGAACATGGCCAGGGCGCAGACCGCCATGCTGACCCAGGCGGCGGCGGAGCGCCCCTCCCGCCCCGCCTCCCGGAAGAGGGAGGGCACGGTGCCCACAATCAGCCCGATGAAGAGCCAGACGGTGACGGTGGCGGACCGGTCCATGCAGGCCGCGATGCCCTTGGCAAAACCCAGAAAGCCCAGGCACCATCCCACAGCCAGGGGCGGAAACCGGGTCCAGTACTTGGGAACGGCGCTCCGGGGATGGGTCAGCACCTCCATGAGGGGGCGGTAGATATCAAAGGCCACCGCCAACACGCCGCCGGAGACCCCCGGTAAAATGGCGCCCGCGCCGATGAACACGCCGCAGAGCAAATCCCGCAGCCACCGTATGACCGTCTCCCGCTTTCCGGGTCTTCCCATGCCGTTCCCTCCCGTTCTGTTTCAAAATATGATAGCAGTTTTGCCCCCGGCTTGCAATCCAATACCGCCTTGAAGGCCGAAAAAAATGGAGGTTTCTTCCCTTTTTCCTCATTTTTGTGGAAATCAGATAAATTTCCCGCCCCATTTTTATCGCCATCCGGCGCTTTTTCCTGTTGACAAGGCCGCTGATACCGTGTAAACTACAACACAACAATCGAATTGAAAAGACGATGAAGAGAAGAGTACCCAGGCAGATACGCCACAGAGAGCCCCGGCAGGTGGAAAGGGGCGCGGAAGGGCCTGGAGAACATGGTCTCGGAGTTGCGCGGCCGACTGCCAGGGCATAGGCCGCGACGTGTGCGCACGTCACAGCGCAGGAGTGTGATGGCACTCTCAAAGGCCGTCTTCGTGAGAAGGCGTGCGAACCAAGGTGGTACCACGGCGCAGCAGTGCGCTCGTCCTTGAGGCTGACGGCTTCAAGGGCTTTTTTCTTTCCCCAAAAACCCGAAAAGGAGTTTTGATATCGTGGAAGCACCCATTATTCAGATCCAGCATCTGACCAAGACCTTCGGCAGCGGCGGCTCCGCCGTCCGCGCCCTGGAGGACATCAGCCTGGACATCCGCCAGGGCGAAATCTTCGGCATCATCGGCCTGTCCGGCGCCGGAAAGAGCACCCTGGTCCGCTGCATGAACCTGCTGGAGCGGCCCACCTCCGGCAAGGTGGTGGTGGACGGGCGGGACATGACGGCCCTCTCGGAAAAGGAGCTGCGCCTGGCCCGGCGCAGCATCACCATGATCTTCCAGAGCTTCAACCTGCTGATGCAGCGGACCTGCCTGAAAAACGTCTGTTTTCCCATGGAGCTCTCCGGCGTCCCCGCCGCCCAGGCCCGCCGCCGGGCCGCGGAGCTGCTGGACCTGGTGGGCCTGGGGGACAAGGCCGGGTCCTACCCCGCCCAGCTCTCCGGCGGCCAGAAGCAGCGGGTGGCCATCGCCCGGGCCCTGGCCACCGATCCCAAGGTGCTGCTGTGCGACGAGGCCACCTCCGCCCTGGACCCCACCACCACCGCCTCCATTCTGGAGCTGCTGAAAGAGCTGAACCAGAAGCTGGGGGTGACGGTGGTGGTCATCACCCACCAGATGAGCGTCATCGAGGAGATCTGCTCCCAGGTGGCGATTCTGGACGGGGGCGTGGTGGCGGAGCAGGGGTCCGTAGAGGACATCTTCTCCCACCCCACCACCGACGCCGCCCGGCGCCTGGTCTATCCCGGCGGCGCCAGCGTCCAGCAGTACCCCGCCGGCACCCGGGCCGTCCGGGTGGCCTTCAACGGCGGCACCGCCTATCAGCCCCTCATCGCCTCCCTGGCCATCGACTGCGGCGTGAAGGTGAACATCCTGGGGGCGGACACCCGCAACATCGACGGCAAGGCCTTCGGCACCATGCTGCTGGGCCTGCCGGACGACCCCGCCGAGGCCGCCAAGGCCCTGGCCTATATCCGTTCCCAGCCGGACGTGGCTGCCGAGGAGGTGGAATACCATGCTTGAGATATTTACCGCGGACTTCTGGAGCCAGTACGGCGTCCTGCTGCTGGAGGGCACCTGGGACACCCTGGTGATGGTGGTGGTCTCCACCGTGTTCGCCTACCTGCTGGGCCTGCCCATGGGCGTGGCCCTGATCCTGACCCAGCCCCACGGCATCCGGCCCAACCGGCTCGTCAACCGCATCCTGGGCTGGATCATCAACATCGGCCGCTCCCTCCCCTTCATCATCCTGATGATCGCCATCATGGACTTCACCAAGCTGATCGTGGGCACCAAAATCGGCGTCAAGGGCGCCATCGTGCCCCTGGTGGTCTCCGCCGCTCCCTTCATCGCCCGGATGGTGGAGACCTCCCTGGCGGAAGTGGACGCCGGCGTGGTGGAGGCGGCCCAGTCCATGGGCGCCTCTCCCCTCCAGATCGTCTGGAAGGTCTACCTGCCGGAGGCAAAGCCCTCCCTGGTCCTGGGCGCCGCCATCTCCATCGTCACCATCCTGGCCTACACCGCCATCGCCGGCGCCGTGGGCGCCGGGGGCCTGGGCGACCTGGCCATCCGGTACGGCTACCAGCGGAAGGTGCCCTCGATGATGCTGGTGACGGTGATCTTCCTGATCGTCCTGGTCCAGGTCATTCAATACGTTTTCAGCCGGGTGTCGAACCACATTGACAAACGCTTGAAATAAAACCAAAAACGCAATGGAGGAAAGAACGATGAAAAAGAAGCTGCTGACTCTGGCACTGGCGTCTGTCCTGTGCCTGTCCCTGGCCGCCTGCGGCGGAAAGAAAGAGGAGACCCCCGCCCAGACCGGCGACCCCGCCGCCCCCACCGCCGAGACCGTGGTTTTGAATGTGGCCGCCTCTCCCACCCCCCATGCCCAGATTCTGGAGCAGTGCATCCCCATTCTGGCCGAGCAGGGCATTGAGCTGCACGTCAACGAGTACGGCGACTACGTGATCCCCAACACCGCCGTGGAGGAGGGGGACGAGGACGCCAACTACTTCCAGCACGTCCCTTACCTGGACAATTTCAACGTTGAGAACAACACCCACCTGGTCAGCGTCGCCGGCGTCCACATCGAGCCCATGGCCATCTACGCCGGCAAGACCGCCTCTCTGGCGGACCTGGCCGACGGCGCCTCCGTGGCCGTCCCCAACGACGTGACCAACGAGGCCCGGGCGCTGCTGCTGCTGGAGGCCCAGGGGCTCATCAAGCTCCGGGAGGGCGCGGGCCTGGAGGCCACCCCCAATGACATCGCGGAGAACCCCAAGAACCTGACCTTCACCGAGCTGGAGGCCGCCATGGTCCCCACTGTCCTCTCCGAGGTGGACATCGCCGTGGTGAACTCCAACTACGCGCTGCAAAGCGACCTGAACCCCGTGGAGGACTCCCTGGCCATTGAGTCCTCCGACTCCCCCTACGTCAACATCCTGGTGGTGAAGGAGGGCAGCGAGAACGAGCCCGCCATCCAGGCCCTGGTGGCGGCCCTGCACTCCGACACCATCCGCACCTATATTGAGGAGACCTTCGACGGCGCCGTGATCCCCGCCTTCTGAGCGTCCCATTCCCGAAGACCCGGGGAGCGTCTGCTCCCCGGGTCCTTTTGGCGAAAGATGTAGAAAACGCTGGCTTTTCCGTAAAGACTGCGTTAAAATAAGGGGGCTGTCTGCGGGGACGCAGGCAAATACAAGTCCAATGGGGGGCTTGCCGTCATGGCGCAAAACCGGGGAAAAACCTATGAGATCGACATGTGCAGCGGGGCCATTCTGCCAAAGCTGCTGCAATTCGCCCTTCCGCTGATGTGTTCCAGCGTCTTGCAGCTGCTGTTCAACGCGGCGGACATCATCGTGGTGGGGCGCTTTGCCGGGGACAACGCCCTGGCGGCGGTGGGGTCCAACGCCGCCATCATCTCCCTGCTGACCAACCTGTTCATCGGCCTGTCCGTGGGCGCCAACATCCTGGCCGCCCGGTTTTACGGCGCGGAGGACCGGGAGAACCTGCACCAAACCGTCCACACCGCCATGCTGGTGAGCCTGCTCAGCGGCCTGTTCCTGGCGGCGGCGGGGGCCCTGGGGGCCCGGACCATTCTGGTGTGGATGCAGTCCCCGCCGGAGGTGCTGGATCTGGCGGCCCTGTACCTGCGCATCTACTTCATCGGCATGCCCGCCACCATGCTCTACAACTTCGGCGCCGCCCTGCTGCGGGCCGGAGGGGACACCCGGCGGCCGCTGTACTTCCTGTTTGCCGCCGGCGTGGTCAACGTGATCCTGAACCTCTTCTTTGTCATCGTCTGCCACCTCAGCGTGGCAGGCGTGGCCCTGGCCACGGTGATCTCCCAGTGCATCTCCGCGGCGCTGGTGGTGCTGTGCATGATGCGGGAGACCGGCGGCATCCGCCTGGAGCTCCGCCAGCTGCACGTCTGGCCCGCCCGTTTGAAACAGATCCTCCAGACCGGCCTGCCCGCCGGGCTCCAGGGGGTGCTGTTCGCCCTGTCCAACGTGGTGATTCAGTCCACCATCAACTCCTTCGGCAAAACCGTGGTGGCGGGCAACGCGGCCGCCGCCAACATCGAGGCCTTCGTCTACGTCTCCCTCAACGCCTTCTATCAGGCCAACATCTCCTTCACCAGCCAGAACCTGGGGGCGGGCAATCTCCAGCGCATCCCCCAGATTCTCCACCGGGCCCAACTATGCGTGCTGGCAGTGGGAACGGCCCTGGGCGGCCTGGTGGCCCTCCTGGGCCCCCAGCTCCTGGGCATCTACTCCGACAGCCCTCAGGTCATCTCTGCGGGTATGGACCGCCTCCTCATCGTCTGCACCACCTATGCCCTCTGCGGGCTGATGGACGTCACGGTGGGCTCCCTCCGGGGCATCGGCTACTCCGTCCTGCCCATGCTGGTGACGCTGATCGGCGCCTGCGGGCTGCGGCTGCTGGTGGTCGCCACCGTCTTCCAGCTGCCGGCCTTCCACACCGTGCAGACGGTCTACTGGTCCTACCCCATCTCCTGGGGCCTCACCTTCCTGGCCCACATGCTCTGCTACCTCTGGGCCTTCCGGCGGGTCCGGGGCCGCCTCAGTGAGGTACAATGAGCAAGCCCGGTGCACCGTTTTGGCGCACCGGGCTTCTCTCATGCCTCCGGCAGAAGAGGGCTATACATCATAATGGCGTCGTTGGTGAAGAGGAGAGTCTCCTCCACCACCTTTCCGGACAGCGCCCGCACCCGCCGGTAGAGGGCGTTGTGGCGAATGTAGCCGCCCCAGGCCGCCTGGTCGATGCGGGCGTCCCGCTCCAAAATCTCATAGGTCCGCTGGGGCGGCCGGACAGCCCGCCAGCTCCCCTCCAGATGGGTCTCTCCCACTTTCAGACAGAGCTGAAACGTCTGGTCCGTATCGTTGCGGATCATCAAATCCCGGTGGGGGTAGGCGCAGGTGGCACCGCTGCCGAAGGGCTGGGTCCGCCCGGCGTCGGGAAAGACGTCATGGGAGTGGCGATAGCGCTCCACCACCGTCAGCGGCGTGTGCAAAGTCATCCAGAAGATTAGGTTGGACAGCTGGCACAGGCCACCCCCCACGTCGCCGCCGATGCGGCCCAGGAAGAGCACCATCCCCTCCCGGTATCCCTTCCGGCGGCTGGGCCTGCCGATCAGCTTCCAGTAGCTGAAGGTCTCCCCGGGACGGAGCACCACGCCGTCCAGCCGGGCCACGGCCAGCCGCAGATTCACCACCTTGTTCCGCTGCCACTCCATCTCGTCCCCCTGTAAATGGCGGAGCAAAGGTGTCGCATGGGCGGTTTGGACCTCCGGGAGGCGCTCCTCCCTGCGCTCCTTCGCCCAGCGGAATCGGGGGGAGCACCAGAGCAGGTAGCGCCTCCCAGCGTAGTAGGCCTTTCCCAGGCGCAGGCGCAGCCAGCTGCGGTGAAGCGGCGGCTGCGGCGCCGAATCGCTCTTCCCCATACGGCATTCCCCCTTTGTGCAGTACCCTAGCAGAAAACGGCGGAGCATTCCTCTCAAATCCGAAACAAATCGTTACACCAAGAAGCGG